>JBBSYH010000019.1:0-1323 GCA_038045365.1 Nanobdellota archaeon | reverse complement strand
GGAGTAATTTGACCGAAAGAAACCAGAATTATTGCAGAAATAATTCCTAAAATTAAACTCCACATTATTGCTTTCTTCTTAAGATCAAAGAAAAATGAAAAAGTTACAGCAGGAGCTAAAATTAAAGCAAAATTGAACATGTTGTAAATTACAAAAACCAGATTATCGGTGAACATTGCTAAAATTGTAGTAAGCAATGATAAACTAATGATAAAAATTCTTGTTAATCTTATAAGTTCTTTTTTAGAAGTCTGTTTATATCTTGAAATAATATCTCTTGATACAAATAAAGATCCAACAATTAAGCCCGTGTCAATTGTGGACATTGCAGCCGCAAGAATAGCAATTAAACCTATGCCGAGTAAACCTGCAGGTAATTGACTAAATCCGTGAATCATTGCATCATTTGGATTGATGTTTGGAAAGTTCGATTTTATTATTAAACCAATAACAGAAATAATAATACCAACAAGAAGATAGGAAAGTGCGGCATATGTAAATCCCATTTTCAAAGTTTTAATATCTTTGGCGGAATATGCTCTTTGCCAAACATCAGCACTAACAAAAATAATGAAAATACCCATTATTATCAATCCAATTATTTGGACGACACCAATTGATAAAATATTAAGTTGTGCTGTATCAATCGAGGTTTTTTGAAATAACATAAAACCAATTACTAACAACAAGAAAAACATTAAGTATTGGAACAAATCTGTCCTTATATCTGATTTAACACCGCCCAGATAAACATAAATAAGAATAACAACAGAAGAAATGATAATACTTAACCAATAAGGTAGTCCTGTAACAAGAGCAAAAACTTTTCCACCAATGATCATTTCAGCTAGGATAATTGCAATAAACATTAGCATCAACAAACCAGCTGCGATTATTATATTTCCCTTTCCAAATTTCTCATTCAGAAAATCAAGCATCGTATAGTGTCCTTTTATGTCGCCTTCCTTCTTGATTTTTATAGCAAATGGAATAAAAGCTAAGATTCCAACAGCAACACCAATAAAAATCCAAAATGCAGAAATTCCCCAGAGATACAAAAATGCAACATATGCGGCAAGTGCAGAGCCGCCAGTTAAACTTGCTGAAACAGTGGCGTTTAAACTCGCAGTGCTTACTTGCCTATTTCCAATTAGAAAACCTTCATTATCTTCATTACGAGAAACTTTCCAACCAATAAACAAAACTGTAATGAAATATACAACAACCAATATTAAATCTAAGCTCGTTAACATAATAGTATTATAATAAACTAATTTAAAACACTTTCCTTTTATCCTTTTACCTGACGCTAACTTTACAGCT
>JBBSYH010000018.1:0-44109 GCA_038045365.1 Nanobdellota archaeon | reverse complement strand
GGCAGACTTTTGGCTCTTCAGTTGTTGTTTCTCGAGGAACCCATTTATGTCCGCATCTCTCGCAAACATAGCCTTCTAGTTTAACTTTTCCCATATTGAGTAGTTATATTCTCTTTAGTATATAAGTTTTACTATATTACTAACCTACACACCAGCTCAACAAATAGATACATTTAAAAAATCTTAATTTTCTATATTTATGTGAGTCAGAGAGCTGACTTCGGAGCTTTGCCATTCAATTGGCTAGAACATAATGAGTTCTAAGTTCTGAGGAAGGTCCGGACATCCTTTTCCTTAGGAAAAGAAAAAGCGATATGTGAAAGCATACGGTTGTGAAGCCGAGCTCTGTTACAGAAACGACACAGCTCTCGTTGAGCTATGAATCTTGAGAGAAGCTAAGAGACGGGAGATATGATGAAACGAGCATCTTCGCTGATGCAAGTGCCCTAGCCGCACGCACATGTTCAATCACGCAAGTGTTGAACTGACAGGGAATATATTATTCTCTGTAGACAGATGTCAGCACGAATCGTTCGATAAAACGAGATTCGACAGAATCTGGCCTACTCTGACTCACTTTACTTTAATAGTAGAAAAATCTATTAACTATTTCATCTTTTAAATAATATGAATCTAGAGCTAAAGCTTATCCCGCAATTTGAACAGGTTTTTTACATTCCAGAATACGAAGTGGGTCGTGTGCTTGAAGCAGCATCGCCATTTAAGAAAGATTTTCCAGCAAAAGATGACATGATTGTTTATCTAACTCATGTAAACGGCTCTCTCAAAGAAAGAAATGAACAGCATAATATGCTCCGCAATAAATATATTACAGCAGCCTCGATATATTCTTGTGTACGGCCAATAATACATTTGCATCTTCCTGAAAAAGTGGAAGAAGTATTTACAAAAATTGCAAAGACTCATCCATATTATGTAGAAAAACCTTTACAGCTAGTGTTTACAAAAAGCGATGAAGATACAAACAAGGCAATAATAGAATCTATTTTTCAGGCACAGCTTGCAGATATCAATGAAACTTTATCTCTTGACACAGAAGCAAAATTTTCTCGTAGTGAATTTATCAAAGAAAGATTAATAAAAGGCGTTGAAGACATTGCGCATAGCTTAAATTGCAAATACAATGAGCGAGAACATCTTCTTTTTACTAGTCTTTGGAATATTTGTTTTCCTCTGTTCGGAATTGCAAGAAATAATACAATGCATAAATCTGTAGAAGCACACTTACAAAATAATTATGGACATATACACCTTAAAGTGCCATTTTGTCTTTCTCAAGAAGAATTAGAATTTTATTAAATTGAAAACATTTAAATTCTCGTTTTTGATAGAAATTAAAGGCCTTGTAGCATAACGGGAATGCCCACGACTGAAGCTCGTGTTAACGGGGTCCGACTCCCCGCGAGGCCATTGCTAAATAAGGAATAAAAAATAAAAAAATAAAATATTTTTTTAATGTTTTGCTAATTTGAATACATTCTTTATAGCAACAATAATTGTTGCAGGAGTAAATACTGTAAGCAGAGCATTCAATGTTCCATCAACATAACTTATTTTTCCTAATGCTTCTGCACCTAATGAACTTGCTATAATAAGCACTGCTCCAGAAGTTAAGAAATGATTCGCTTCTGCATCTGCAATATTAAGTAATCCTATTACTAGTCCAATAATTACCAGTACTACTGCCATGGTTGAAGACAATTCGCCCATTAATCCAAACACTACTGCTAGAATTACGCCGACTAAAAAAGTCCAACCACCTATTAAGTTTCCACTACTTTTTGCCATTTTTTACCTCCATTTCTATGTATTTACTAAGAATTCACCATTTATATATCTTATTTTTACTGGATAAGTTACAACTTAGCAACCTTTATAAAACCGAATGCTTAGAATATCATAGGTAAAAGATTTATGCAAAAAAGAGTTAATAAAAAGGGAGCAATTGAATTTTCAATTACAACAATAGTAGTAGTGGTACTTGGTATTTCCATGTTAATTATGGGAATGGTTCTTGTCAGGAATGTTATGTGCGGAGCGCTTAGCCTTACAGGCGAAGTTAATACAAAAGTAGAAGCAGAACTTAACAAGCATTTTAGTTCAACAGAATCAGAAGTAATTTGCATAGGTGCAGGAAGCGATCCAATAAAAATAGCTCCTGGCAGGGAGAATATTATTTATTGCAATATAAAGGCAAAAGAGAATGCGCAATATTCAATTACCGTTAAAGACTACGAATCTCGTATTTCTAGTCTTTCAAAAACAGAGCTTAAGAAGTGGATGACTACTGAGTCTTGGTCAGGAAATATTGCTTCAGGAGATGAAATACCTAAGAAAGCAGTAAGATTAAAAATTCCTGAAAATGCTCCTGAAGGTCCAATTGGAATAAAGCTAGAAATAAAAAGAGGCGGTTCTCTTATTTCCACGCAGGACTTAGATTTTCAGATAAGTAGAGTTGGTTTTGTAAAGACCGCTATTTGCTAACATGGTTAAGAAAGTAGAATGGTATCTCGATTTTGTAAATAAAAATTATATTCCTAATAAAAATGATCTTATAGCATTGTTTTATTTTGAACCAGCTAAAAGAGTAAGCATTTATGAAGCAGCAGGAAGAATTGCATCAGAAAGTTCAACAGGTACTTGGACAACTCTTTTTAAACTTCCTCCAAGAATGAAAAAACTAATGGCTAATGCTTTTTACATAGATGGCAATTTTGTCAAGGTCGCTTATCCATTAGATTTATGGGAGCCGGGCAATATGCCTCAGCTTTTAAGTGGAATAGCTGGAAATATTTTTGGAATGAAAGCTCTTGACAATCTCCGTCTTTTAGATGTTGAATTTCCTAAAGAATACATAAAGCATTTCAAGGGTCCAACTCATGGGATTTCTGGTTTGCGTAAAATTATGAAAATAACTGATAGGCCAATTCTAGGTGCAGTTCCAAAGCCAAAAATAGGATTCAGTGCAGCAGAACACGCACACATTGGCTTTGAAACATGGATGGGAGGGTTTGATTTAGTTAAAGATGATGAAAATCTTACATCAACATCTTTTAACAATTTTTATGAGAGAGTAAAATTAATGACAAAAATGAGAGACAAAGCAGAAAAACAAACAGGGGAAAATAAAGATGCTTTGATAAATATAACTTCAGAAACAAAAGAAATGGAAAGAAGAGCAAAATTTCTTCATGATTACGGCTGGCGCTATACAATGATAGATGTAGTAGTATGTGGCAATTCAGCAGTACAAACATTGCGCGACATTTTAGGAGATTACAAAATGGGAATTCATGCACATAGAGCAATGCATGCTTCTTTTGACAAAAATCCAAAACATGGAATATCAATGCAATTTCTTGCAAAAATAATGAGGATGATGGGAGTAGATCAAATACATTCTGGAACAGCAGTAGGAAAGCTTGTTGGAGACGAAAGAGAAGTTAAAAGAATATCTAACACATTAAGACAGCACGAAGTAAAAGAAGAAAGAAATTACACTCTTCATCAATCATGGCATCATATAAAGCCCGCATTTCCAGTGCCTTCTGGAGGAGTTCATCCAGGTCTTATTCCAGATCTTATAAGAATATTTGGAATTGATTGTTGTATGTTAGTAAGCGGAGGAATTCATGGTCATCCTGAAGGCACACGAGCAGGTGCAAAAGCAGCTGTCCAGGCAATTCAGGCATCAAAAGAAGGAATTTCTCTTGAAGAATATTCTAAAAATAATAAGGAATTAAGGCTCGCACTTGAAAAATGGTCCCATATGAGACCGGTTTGATTATGTCAAATTTTCTAAACATCGAGAATTACTCTTATATATCTTTAAAAATATCATTTCTTTAGTCTTAATATGGAGAAATTTGAAGAATATCAAAAGTACAGATGGTTTTATACATCTTCAGGAAAGCTCGCCATAGGTGGAAAAAACGCTTTGCAAAACGATGAATTAGTTTCTTTAATGAAAAATTCCAAGAAAAATTATATTACAATGCACACCATAGAACCTGGAAGCCCCTTTTTATTTATTATTTCTGATATAAACAAGGTAAAAAAATCAGATATTGGAGAATGTGCTGTTTTTACAGGTTGTTTCAGTAGAGCTTGGCGTTCTGGAAAAAAAGATGCAATTATTGAAGTATTTAATTCAGCAAGTATGTATAAGCAGTCTAGTATGAGGATAGGGACTTGGGGAGTTCTAGGAGATATAAAGAAAGTTAAAGTAAAACTTTTTCTTGTTTTGACGAAACAAAAGGGAATTCTCAGAGCTGTTCCTAAAAGTTCTATTAAAAACAAAAAGAATATTCTGCTCAAAATAGCCCCGGGAGTTGTTGATAAGAAAGATATGCTGCCAAAACTATATATTGGGTTTTCAGAAAAATTTAGTCAAGAAGAAATATTATCTGCTCTTCCTGCAGGAGGCATTAAAATAATAAAGTGAAGACATATTTAAAATTTCAAATTGGCAAGAACGGGCTTACAGAGGGAGTTTTAAATTCAATAGTTTTAGCCTCAAAAAATCATAAACAGATTAGAATTTCAATTTTAAAATCTTTTTGCAGAGATAGAGCAGAAATTAATAATATCTCTGAAAAAATTAAAGCATTTATTCTAAAAAAGTCAAATATATTTCATAATATAAGAATAATCGGATTTAAAATTATTTTGACAAGATCTTCTAATAAGTAAAGTTTATAAGCATTCTTTTTAATTATTTTTATATGGTAGATATACGTTCTATTGAATCTGGAAGATACAATAAAATTCTAGCAGAAGCTATTAAAAAATCAGAGGATTTTGAAAAACCAGAATGGATAGATTTCGTAAAAACAGGACAGCATAAACAAAGACCCAATGCAAATCCTGAATTTTGGTATTTAAGGAGCGCCAGTATTCTAAAACAGATTTATATTAAAGGCATTGTAGGAGTAAAAAGGCTTAGAACTAGGTATGGGGGAAGAAAAGACAGAGGAACTAAGCCTCCTAGATTTGTAAAAAGCGGCGGAAAAATAATAAGAAAAATATTACAACAGGCTGAAGAAGCAGGACTAGTAGAAAAGGCAGGGGGAAAGAAAGCAGGCAGGCAGCTTACTAAAAAAGGAAAAGAATTTTTGGAGAGTTTTGCAAAATGAAAAACCAAAACATGGGAAAAGGATACATACCAACGATAAAAATAGACATGGTAGATTATGAATCAGATTTTGTCTTTTATAATGCAGTAAATACTCATGCAATTCTAGGCAAAAGAAAATTACATTATGATTATAAGCAATATAGGAATATTAGAGGAAGATGAAATGAAGTTGCAATATCAAAAAAAAGTCAAGCTTGCAGTTCATGGTAGAAGAACAAAATGGACCCCATTTTGGGCAGTTATAAGAAAATTTGGGAAAGGAAAAAAAGTTCATCCATCAAGCATGACAGTAAAAAGAAGGCATTGGAGAAATACAAAGCTCAAAATTAAACCAAGAAGAACTCCAAAATCACATTTAGGATAAATTAAAATGGCAGAAGCAAAAATATTACAAAGAGAATATATAATTCCTCTTAGAAGATTCTGGCTTAATGTTCCGGAATACAAAAGAACAGGAAAGGCAATAAAAGCAATAAAGAAATTTATAGCAAAACACATGAAAGTTCACGATAGAAACATAGAAAATGTAAAGCTTGATGTTTATTTAAATAATGAAATTTGGTTTAGGGGGCGTAAAAAACCTCCTTCAAAAGTAAAAGTAAAAGCAATAAGAGAAGGAGAGATTGTTAAAGTTGGATTTAGTGAATTGCCAGAGTACGTAAGCAGATTAAAAGCAAAACACACAAAGCTCCATAAGAAATCAGAAATAAAACCTGAATCTCCAGCAGAGAAAAAGGAAGTTAAAATTGAAGAAAAAACAGAAGAGCAAAAGACAGAAGAAAAAGAAAAAGGAAAGGCAGTAGAAGAGCAAAACATTAAACAGGCAGAACAAGCACATAAGATGCAAAAACATATTACAAAGATTAAAGAGCCAAAAATACAGCGCATGGCATTAAAGAAATAAATTTATAATCTTTCTTGCTTGTTTTTCTTTATGCAATCACTTATAAAAGAACTTCATTCTTTGAAAAATCCCAAAAAAATCGCAGTTTATAAGAATTTTCACAAAACAAAAGAAGGAGAATATGCATCAGGAGAAGAATTTCTTGGTTTAACAATTTCTCAAGTCAGAAACATTGCTAATCAAAATTTTTCAATTAGCTTTTCAGATATTCACAAGCTCCTTTTGTCAAATGTCCACGAAGAAAAATATCTTGCATGCGAAATTCTCGCAGTAAAATATAAAAAATCTTTTCTTTCTGAAAAAAAAGAAATCATAGATTTCTACTTAAAAAACACAAAGCTTATTTCAGGTTGGGATCTAGTTGATACAACTGCCCATCAAATTCTTGGAGATTATCTTCTTAATAGAAAAAAGGATGTTCTTTATTTCTTAGCAAAATCTTCAATAGTCTGGGAAAAAAGAATTTCAATAGTTTCAACATACGCCTTTATAAAAAACAATCAATTTGCAGATACTTTAAAGATAGCGGAAATTCTTCTCAATGACGAGCATGATTTAATTCACAAGGCAGTTGGTTGGATGCTAAGGGAAGTAGGAAAACGCAATATTGAAGTTCTCAAATCCTTTCTCAATAAACATTACAAGAAAATGCCAAGGACAATGTTAAGATACGCTATTGAGCGTTTTCCTAAGGAAGAGAGGAAAGCGTATTTAAAGAGAAATATATAAAATTCAATGCATTTAAATAATTTAAATTCTTCTCAGAAAAATGGAAGAAAAAGAAGCATCTAAAGAAGAAAAGATAGGATATCATAAAGGAGCCATTAATACACTTGTTGCAGAGAGAAATGAGCTTCTTAGATTAGTTTCAATAACAGAAAATCTTGTAAATGCACATATTAAAGAATTAGAAGCCATGGGCGTTAAAATAAAGACTGAAGAAAAGAAAAATTAATGATAAACTTAGAAAAAATAAAATCAGAAAAGCCAATAAAAGAACTGCTCAAATTCAGCATCATCAACATTGACAAGCCCAGTGGCCCAACATCATTTCAAGTATCACAATTTATTAAAAATACACTAAACATAAACAAAACTTCTCATATGGGAACTCTTGACCCGCAAGTATCAGGAGTTTTGCCTGTCGCACTTTCAAGAGCCTGTCGCTTAAGCGAATATCTCATGCACAAAGATAAAACATATATCGGAATTATGCGCCTTCACAAAGATATTGAAGATAAAAAATTAATTGATGCAATAAATAAATTCATAGGAAAAATAACTCAGCTTCCCCCAATACGCTCAAGAGTAAAAAGAGCAGAACGCGTTAGGGAAATAAAGTTTTTCAGAATTTTAGAAAGAGACGGCAAAAACATTCTTTTTGAGACACAAGTGCAGGCGGGCACATATATAAGAAAACTTGTGCATGACATGGGGAAAAACATCGGGGGAGCACACATGCTTGAACTAAGAAGAACCAAAGCAGGATTTTTTGAAGAAATAGATTCAATAAATTTATATGATTTTGAGAAAGCAATTAACGAATATAAAAATGGAGATGAAAAAAATTTGAGAAAGATTATAATTCCTGCAGAAGTGATTGCTAATTTTCTGCCCTTTTTAGAAATTCATGAGCAAACAGTAAAAAAATGTCTTACTGGAAGTCCAATATTTAAAAATTTCGTTAAAAATATTGAAAATATAAAAGGTTTAAAAAAATATGATAAGCTTTGTATATTTTCAGATAACAATTTTATCGGTTGTTATAAATTTATTTCAGAAGGAGATATTATTGCATTGCCTGAGTTCGTTTTTAATTAACTTTTTTAACTGAAGGTTTCATGAAAAAACAGCTTACATAAGCACTCATTACATCAAAATTCATCCACCATCTAAGTAAAGTGCCTTTTAATAGTCCATATTTTTTTTCTTTAATCGGTTGCGAATGGGAAAATATCTTATATCCTAATCCTCTCCCATATTTTTTGACATAATAATTCAAGCCAGCCTCAATTCTATATCTGTGCTTGTAATATTTTGGAAGACTCTCCCAAATTTCTCTTCTTAATGCTCTTTCTCCAGAATTTATACCAAAAAGCTTTATAGCTTTCTGCATAAAATTGCCCCTCATTGCAATAAACATATCAACTTCATTATTTAAAACAGGCATAATGCTTTTCTCTACAATATCAGGAGTTAAATTAATTAAATCAGCATCGCAGAAGAAAATTATATCTGCTTTTGATTCTTTTACACCAATGTCCATTGAGTAGCCTTTACCCATGTTTTTTTTGTTGCGAATATATTTTATTTTCTTAAATTTTTTTATAACGTCCTTAGTATTATCATTGGATCCATCATCTACCACAATAATTTGATCCAGTATTTTTGTCTTTGACAGGACTTTTAAAACTTTTTCTATTCTGTCGCCTTCATTATAAGCAGGAACTACAGCAGCAATACTTTCTTTTTTCTTATCTTGAAATATTTTGTTTTTTTTAAAAAATTCTATTATAACTTTATTTGCATATTTTTCATCTTCAGAGTAAAATACATTATGGTTTGTCTGTTTCAAGATATAGTTTTTCTTAATTAATGAATTTGTATTTTTTTCTATATATTTCACACTTTTATAATGTCCAATTGGTTCTTTTTTTGAGTGGATATTCAATAAAGGAGCAGATATCTTTTTCATATTTTTCTCATTTATTTTAGAGGCTTTTTTGTTTATTGATAAGCCATTTGCATGCATTTCCTTATAATGAAAAGAATTTATTTTTCTTAATTTAAGTTCAAGTTTAGATATTCTTTTTCTCCATTTCTTTTTAAATAATCCTAACAATCCAAGGAAAGGAATATTAAATGGAAATTTCATTTTATAAGGAACTGAAACACTAAATACTCCTTTTACAGGGTATTTAGATGCAATATAAAGCGCTATTTGAGCTCCAAAGCTAATTCCTCCTATAACAATTTTTCTTCCCTTATGCAAATCACTTTCAATTTCTTTTTCTACTTGTCTTATAAAGTCTTCTACAGTTAAATCATTCAGTTCATCGATATTAGTACCATGCCCGGCTAGTCTTATGACTCTAACATTTGCGTTAAATTGCTTATGAAGATTTTCAGGAAGAGATCTAAAATCAGTAGGGCTTCCAGTATAGCCATGAACCAAAAAAAATTCATTCTTATTAGGGGATTTTAGTTCTATCGATTTAGCTCTCTCATCAACTTTTCGCTCATCCATTTTTGTAGTGTATATACTGTAACAAAAAATACAATTAAAAATGTTACTGCAAGCTGGATATCATGCAAAGTTTTTATAATTCCGGTAAATCCTCTTGAAGCTAAAAATCCTGCAAATACCAAAATCAACCCCCAGAAAAAATTAGGAAACAAATTATATTTTAGGTAATTCCAGTAAGAAATTTTTCTTCCTCCTAAATAAAGTATCAGCAATATGCGTGTGCCAATCATTAGTTTGGCCAGCAATATAATAATCCAGTCTTTTTTTTGAGATATTTTTTCTATGTTTTTTTCAATAATAGAATATTTATTTTTTATTTTGCTCCAATTCTTTAATCTGAAAAAAAGTTTTGATTTAGAAATAAAAAACCAGATGGAATCAATTACAAGCATTCCTAAAGAACTAAAAAAGAATATTATTAAAAAATTCTGCAGGTTGCTTGAAAAAATAAAAGATACAGCAATAACTCCTAGTTCTCCGCCGCCTATAATCGGAGCAAGAAAAGAAAGCAGATATATATAAGAGGAAAGCCACGGAGCCAGATTGATTATTATATTTTCTTCTATCATACTTACTATAAGAAAATAGCATTTAAATAGATTAACTAAAATTTATCTTGCAAAAAAAGATATTTCAGGCGTTCTTAAAAAAATGTTATACAAATACAAGGAAGGAGAAAAAAGAGAGGTTTTTGAGAAAATGAATTTTATTGGTTTTATCGCGATAGTTTCTTTGCCGTCTTTTCCAGTAGCTTGCGTTTGCGCGCAATATAGCGTTGAATCATTTGATTAATCAAATACACCGCAACTAATGCCGATAAAAAAATTCCCAGTATTTTTTCAATATCGTGAACAACAAATACTAATGCAGTCACACCTCGTCCTGCTAACCAGCCAAGTGGCATCATGATTACTATCCAAATAATTACTGCGAGAGTATTGAAGACAAAAAAACGCATCATTGAGCGCTCTAAGCGTATAGCATATACCACAAGCGCTATTCTGGCTCCATAAACAAATTTTGATAGTAAGAGGGGATAAAAATAATGTCCCCTACCAAGTTTCTCCAGGAAAAGTGCGATTCCTCGGTGCTTTTCTCTCGGTTTCCAACGCGCGAAGATTCTTCCAGCAATCGAAGATGAAGCGCACCAAGCGATAAAAACATCATGCGCAATAATGCCAAGCAATCCGAAAATACACGCAGTAATAATTGAAAAATTGCCCGATCCTGCAACAAACGCAAGAAAGAGCAGTAAATCTTCAGTAAGAAAACCAGCGAGAAATGCTACGATAGGCGCATACGGAGCAATCATGGCAAGAATAAATTGCACTATTTCCATTTCTTTTTATAGCATTTCTAGTTTTTAAATGCCGTGCTGAAAGAATTATAAGCTTCAAATTCCCAATTCGCACATGCATGAAATCATATATTACTCAAGAACTGCTCCAACACATGGAAGTTTTATAGGGGAGGATTTACAGAAAGCAGGAAGGATAGACATTGCAGTACATACAATAATTGCATCTTTCTTCCTTAGTCAATCAATAAGAACAGATGTAAAGCTCCATCTTATTTTTGCAGGACCGCCAGACCCGCAAAAACATCTTGAATTAAAACCAGTTATAGATGGAAAAACAGGGATAGATAAAATTTATCTTGCAAAAAAAGATATTTCAGGCGTTCTTAAAAAAATGTTATACAAATACAAGGAAGGAGAAAAAAGAGAAGTTTTTCCAGGATTTTTTATAGAAAAGAAAGGATTTTTAGAGCTTGTTAAAGAGATGTATGAAAACAAGAGAAATTTATACATTCTCGATCCCAACGGAGAAGACATAAGAGAAGCAGTAATAAAAAATAATCCTGTTTTTATTCTTGGAGATCACAAGGGGCTTCCATTAAAAGAGCTAAAAAGATTAAAGAAAATATGCGCCCCTATCTCAATAGGCCCAAAAATCTATTTCGCATCACAAACTGTAGCAGTTTTAAATAATGAGATTGACAGAAGAGAAAAAAAGAATAAAATAAATACATTACAATAATATTTAAAAGCGCTAAAAGTAATTAGTTGAATGACAAAAGGAGTATCAATTAAATTTAAGTCTTATCAAGAAACTGTCTCCAAATTATTAGAGCTTATTAAATTATCCCAAGAGTTGCAAAAACACAAGAAAATTATTCTAAAGCCATCTTTAAAAAATTCAAATTCTTCTGTAACTTCTCCTGATTTTGTAGAGGCAGTTCTGAAATTTTGCCTTAAACATAAAACTCCTGAAACAGAGGTATTTATTGCAGAAGGTTCTGACGGAGAAGAGACTATGGAAGTATTCAAGAATAGAAAATACACAAACTTAGCGGAAAAATACTCTATTGGTTTAGTTGATTTAAATAATACAGAATTGCAAGAAATAAGAGACGGAGAATTTCTAAGGTTTAGTGAGATAAACTATCCAAAAATACTTCTTGAAAGCTTTATAATATCTCTTCCAAGGCTTGCAGAGGATTCTGAAACTGAAATACAGGGATCTCTTTCAAATATGCTTGGTGTTTTTCCAGCATATTATTATTCCGGAATTTTTTCTAAAAATAAAACAAAAATAAGAAAATGGAATATCAAATATTCAATACACGACATACTAAAGTGCAAAATGCCTCAGCTTGCAATAATAGATGCTTCCGAAAAGGGATTCATTCTGGCTGGTTTGCCTCTTTCTATGGATATTCAAGCAGCAAAGCTTTTAGGAAAAGATTGGCGCTCAATAAGCCATTTAAGACTGGCGCATGAGAGTTTTTCCGAGCCTAAAAAAAAGACAGAGGAACTTCAAATTATTCAATAGTAAAATATATTAATCTACTCTGCAAGCAACATATATGAAGAAGTCGATTCGCCTATTTATAACAGGTTCTCTGCAAAGCATTTTTTTCAGGCAGTTTATCAAAGAAAATGCTGAAGCAAATGATGTAAAGGGTTTTTTACGCAATCTTGGAGAAGGAAAAGTGGAGATATTTCTTGAAGGACAAGCAGAAGATGTAGATGCTGTAGCTACAATATGCAGAAAAGGTCCTAAGTATGCCCAAATAAGAAGCGTGGAGGAAAAACCAGAGCATCTCCAGGATTTTAAAGACTTTAGGATATTAAAGTTTTAAGCTTCTGACCTTTTAGCTCTAAGATAATTCATGTAAATAATAACAGGATTACTTTCGCCCATAAATTCCTGAATAAGCTCGTCAATTCCTCTTTCTATATTATCAGTTTTAGGGTTCACATAAAGTATTCTCTTGCTTCTTGTATTTCCCCCAATAGCTCTTACCCTCTCATATTCCACAAAATCATCAAAGAAATGAATCTCTTCAGGAAGAAGTCTGATGATGCAATAAATAGCGCATCCCATCTCAAGAGCATTCTCCTGCTCAAGAAGAGAAGAAAGCCTTTGTGAAAGAGTTATTGCTTCATCAAATCTTCCGGTTTTTATAAGATTAATAACATTATTTCCATAATATCTATCCTTTATCCTTGCTAACAAACTTGTCATTTTTACTCAAAAAATACATTGATGCAGGAGTTTAAATTATTTTCCTCCTTGTTGTGTTGCATGATTCCTTATGTCGGGGATTCTCAGAAAACCTTGCCCTTTAGGGCAAGGTGAATCCCCGAGCATCCAAAACACGAGCGCCTTCTGCCAAACCACGTCTTTTAGGACGTGGTGGCGCATCGTGTTTTTGATTTGCAGCAAAGCATATTCTTCTAAAACTATATAAATCTCCTTTTTTTCATTAACATATGGCAAGACAAGATGAAATAATAAAAGAGCGCCTTAAAAAAATAAAAGAGCTAAAAAATTTAGGAATAAATCCATATCCACATTCTTATGAAAAAAAGCACTCTTTAGCAGAACTTCAAAAAGAATATAATTCTTTAAAGCCAGAACAAAAAGCAAAATCTTCAGTCAAAACAGCAGGACGTCTTCTTATTATTAGAGATATCGGCAAAATAACATTTGGAGTTTTGCAGGATGATTCCGGGAAAATTCAGATTGTTCTGCAAGATACTGAAACGTCTAATAAAATAATTGAGTTTTTTAAGAAATATATTGATGCAGGAGATTTTATAGGAGTAGAGGGTCCTGTCTTCAGGACAAAAAGAGGCGAGCTTTCAATCTTGGTAAAAAAATTAGAGCTTCTTTCCAAATCAATTCTGCCTCTTCCTGATAAATGGCATGGACTTGAAGACAAGGAAGAAAGATACAGAAAAAGATACCTTGATTTAATCATGTCTTCAGAAGTCAAGGAAGTTTTTAATAAAAGGGAAAAAATAGTTGATGCAATAAGAGAGTTTTTAAAATCAAGAGATTTTCACGAAGTAGATACTCCATATTTACAGGCAATTTACGGGGGTGCAGCAGCAAAGCCGTTTAAGACACATCTCAACGCTCTCAACATGGAGCTTTTTCTTGCCATATCTTCTGAACTATATCTAAAAAGGCTGATAGTTGGAGGTTATGAAAAAGTTTTCACAATCGCCAGAAATTTCAGAAATGAAGGCATTGATAGATGGCATAATCCTGAGTTTACAATGATGGAAATCTATCAAGCATATACAGATTATGAAGATATGATGGACCTTTTTGAGGACATTTATATTTATGTAGCGAAGAAAGTTAATGGGACAACAAAAATAAAATTTAGGGGAAAAGATATAGATTTAAAAAAACCATGGAAAAGAATGACAATGGTTCAGGCAATAAAAGAATTTGTCAAAATTGATGTTGAAAAAATTAATGAAAAAGAGCTTAGTAATTTTCTGTCAAAGCACAATATAAAAAGCAAAGGAAATTCTTGGGGATGGATGGTTCATGCAATATTTGAGCATTTTTGCGAAGAAAAGCTGGAAAAGCCGACTTTTATTATAGATCATCCTCTAGAGACAACTCCCCTTTGCAAACTTCATAGAAACGATAAGCTTTGCCGTTTAATAGAAAGATTTGAGCCATTTTGCATGGGAGCAGAACTAGGAAATGCTTATTCAGAATTAAACGACCCTATTCTACAAAAAAAACTTCTTGAGGAGCAGCAAAACATGCTCAAGCAAGGAGACAGCGAAGCAAATCCTTATGACGAAGATTTTGTATCTGCTCTAGAAATAGGTATGCCTCCTACAGGAGGTCTTGGAGTTGGAATAGATAGGATGGTAATGCTCCTAACAGGGCAAGATTCTATCCGAGACGTAATTCTCTTTCCATTCATGCGCACCGAAGAAATAAAAAAAGAAGAACATGGTAAATCTAATAATAAAAAGTAAAGTGAAAGCAGCTGTCCCTGACTTATCTGTATCAGGAGATGTTCCAGAAGAACTTAACAAAAAAGTTCTGGAGCTTCTTGATAAAGCATCTCAAAGAGCAAAACTAAATGGCAGAAAAACCTTGCAAGCGAGAGATCTCTGATACAGAAAACAAACTCCTGCTTTTAAGCCGGAGTTCTCCGTCGTTTGTTTTCTGTCTAAAAAACTCCAAAAAAACTGCGGACTAAAGTCCGCAGATGTCGCAAGGAGTTTTTTATAATAAAGAATTATTCCATTCAATTTCAGCATAAATTTAAAAAGAATAGCTTTTTCTCACAAATATGAAAAATCCTTATCTGAAAATTTCAGCAGCTTTAGCAGGACTCACATTAACATATTTCATAGTTGAGGAAATAAATTTACAAAATGCAATCTCAACAGCGCGCTCTATTGCTGATTATGTCTCATTACAGCACGCTATTTCTGCAGATTCTTCTCCTATAAATCCACGCATCCATACTTATCCCATTAATATTGACAGCGTGCAATATGTAGTAATCCTTGCACAGCCAACAGATAAAAGCCCTCTTGAATTACATCTTGAAACAGGCGTAAATAAAGAAAAAGCCACTCGCTATATTGACCTTGGCGCAGATGGATTATTAGACAGCGTTGAAGAGCTTACTCTTGCAAAATTGACTCCGCGTTCAGATGGAGGAAGTATAATGGAATACTCTTCTAAATTTATTCCTATGAAAAAAGAATATACAAAATCATATCACTCAGAACTTTTAAAAATTAAGAGAGTTCTAAAAAAGATGCAGTCGCTTCAAACAACCAATACTAATTCAAGAGCACGATACATATAACTTATAAACTCTTTCTCTTTTCTTTTAGCATGTCAAACAAATCAAAAGGCTCAAATACAGAAAGAGAGCTTGTTTCATTATTCACAGAAAATGGCTGGCGTGCCCTCCGTGTTGCAGGTTCAGGAGTTAATGATAACTCTCCATGCGATGTAATAGTCGGAAAAGCCGGAAAAAAAGGATATGCTATAGAAGTTAAATCATCAAGAAGCAGTTATATATACATAAAAAAATCACAGATTGAAGATTTTCTTCTTTTTTCAGAAATGATGGGGCTCAGACCAATATTAGCTTTGAGATTTATATATGAAGGCTGGATTTTTTTGGCCTTAGATAAATTACAGGACTCAGGAAAAAATTGGGTTATATCAAAAGATAGGGCGCAGGTAGAGGGAAAAAGATTTGCTCAAATATTTTAATCATGTATTCTTTGTCTCTAAATCTACTGCCATAATTATAATATTGCATTTATTTGGATCTGGCTGATTTCCATAAGGGTCTCTGCATTTAATATAATAAATATTATTTGATTTCCATTCTGCAAAATGCGCTGTTTTTATTAATATATTTGAATACTGCATCTTTAGCGCTTCTTCAAAATTATAGTTGCATGTCGTCAAAGAATAAACACATTCTGCATTTTCATCAGTTACTACTTTAAGAGCATCTTGTTTATATGCTCTTGTCACTTTAGGCTCTTCTTTATCAACAAATACTTTAAATGAAGTCTTTGATTCTGCTGCATTTCCACCAGCATCAATACATCTAAAGAAATAATTGTATTCCCCATTTTGAAGATTTAATTTCTGCATATGTTTGAAGTTGTTTGTCTCAAACATCTGGATATAGCTGTCTTTTTCTCCATTTGTAGAAATATAACAGACAGCTTTTCCTTCTTCTGCACCATCGTCTGTTTCAACTTCAAGATTTACTTGTACAGAATCAGTGCTTCCATATATTGTTTCATTTGGCTTTGTACTTATAATATTTAACAGCTGGCTTCCTTTAAGTATAAGTTCTTTGCTTTGCGTATTTACATATCTTTCATTTTCAGGCTTGCTTGGTTGGTCTTTGCATCTGAAATAGAATTTATTTTCTTCATTATTTTTTATTCCTGTTAAGTTTCCAGAGCAAACATATTGCATTTGTGCATTTATCTGATAGCTTTCTGTTGAACAGCCCATCTTATTCTCCATTTCTTTATAGTCCTTGCTTTCCTTGCTCCATCTGCACTCTACAGGTTCATTCACGTATAAATCTATATTCACGCTGTTTTTATTAAAGCTAATTGGACTTCCAGAAGGTATTGAAAATCCTTCTATTATCGGAGGAGTTGTGTCAGGACCTTTATCTACACAGAAGCCGAACACATATTCATCTACATTTTGATTTCCATTTGCATCTTGGCATCTTACATAATAAGCAAATGTTCCGTCATTTTGTAATACAGGAGATAAATCTACTTGTTCTGTTGACGGCCCAGGAAGTCGTATTTTTTCAGTATGATTATAAGCATAATAATTGCTTTCTCCAATATAATACTGCATTTGCTCAAATTTTTCAGTATGATTATAGTCAATCTTGCATTGTGCAGGCTCATCAGTAGTTATTCCAAATTGCAGAGGAGTAAATGCAGGAAGACATCCCCCTCCAGCAGAAACTATTTTAACACCTGCAGCAGGAGGCCTTATTGCACTATCAGGAATATATTTCAATGATTCTGGCTTTAATGAACTATAAGAAGCAGTTATAACAGGGCTTTTTACATCTCTTGGATTTACCCATGTACATTTTTCTTCTTTTGTTCCAGGATTAAGGAGCTGGCATGCTTGCCCTAAGGATTTGCATCTATATTCAGAACATGGCCTAAGTGGATCTTTGTTGCATTCTTCGCATTTCTGTCCTCCTATTGGTGGCTCCCATGGAAGACATTGAAAATTAACAATTTGCTGTTTTTCTTTTTTGTAAGTAAGTATAAAGATTGCTATGGCTACTGCTGCCCCTACAAGAAATTTTCCAGCAGTTTGTGTAAAAAAGCCATGAGTTATAATATTCTTTCCAGTAGGACCTAATGCTGAGATTGCTTTTGCCGCAAGTATTCCTGCACCAGCTGCAATTGACAAAGAATTAGTAAGTTTTTCATCTAATCCTGCAATATTTCCAATAAGTTGTATTGCCCCAACTACTGCTGCAGCCCAAACAACTCCTTGAACTAAGTGAGCAGTTGCACCAGTTAATTTTAAACCCATAAGAGAGAATTCATGCTGTGATGATGTACCAAGCCCATTTTTAGCAATTTTAGATATAAAATCTTGAGTCTCCTGTGCAGTCAGAGCTGTTTCTCCCCCTTGATAAGATTTCATGATGCTGCTACCATCAGCATTTTTTGTAAGAGTAAAATCACCTTTAATACTTTTAGAAATTGGATACTTTTCAAAACCAATCTCGCCTAAAGGACCAGCAAACTCTACAACATTAGTAGTATCAATTATTATTTCATGACCAGGATTATAAACATGCATCAATGTAGGTTTAGCTGCACCAGTCGGATTAATTGCTGAACCAAATAAATTTTTTTTAACTGGTATTTCTGCAGATGGCAATTTAGAAATACTAATTTCCACAGCACTAGCAAATCCAATATTTTTAGATATAATAAATGCAAATGATATGCTTCCCATTATTAAAATAAAAATCTCCAGAAAACTAAAAATAATTAATGATTTTTTCTCTTTTTTTTGCATTCTCGATTTAAATAGCATATTATTGTTTGTATCCTTTATCTCCCTGCCAATTTATTTTTGGTCCGCAATCTCCTATAGCCACGCAAATACCAGCCATATCTTTTTTCCAATCAGGTTTTAGACACTCGCAATTTGTCTTGCATTTTTCTCCCCCAAGCAGAGTTTTTTCAAAAGTTACTACACAAGATGAACTAGCTTTTTCACATATTGCTTTTGCTTCGTCACCTTCCCAGAATTTTATTCCAGGATTGTTTAACGGAACACAAACTCCATTTACACCTCCAACTTTTACATTTCTCCAGCTGCAATCTCTTCTGTCAGTATTTTCACAGTTTTCTTTTTCAGTTTGAGCACTGCAATCCTGCCATCTGTTTACTCTGCATGCTGCCTGTGAAAATTCTCCATTTGAAGCTTTTATTTTATCTTCAATGCATTCTTCCTGTCTAAAATCAGCGCACTGCTCAACAACTTCTTTTCCATTTATGCAAATATGCTTGTAAAATCTACTTCCGACAGCATTGTTTCCTTTTCCAGTTTCGCCCTTGTCATTATAAACACACCATGACTCGCCGTGTTTATACGATTTCCCGTTTGAAGTTAATTTGCAGTTTAAGTCAGAGCATATATTGTCTCCATAAGTTGCTTTTTCTTCTTTTGAGGCTCTGCAATAGCTTCCAAGAAGATAATTACAGTTCCCGCACGATTTTGATGCAGAATTTGCAGAATTAGAATTGCAAGACTGCGCCTTTGTTTTTATATTGCTCCAATATTCTTCATTATCTATTTTTGAAGCATCGTAAATATTAGCTATATTTCCGCAAGTATCTACAAAATAAACTTCATCTTTTCCTGCAGAACATATTGTTTTTTTTGTTTTTGCGCAATTTGTTCCTAGTTCAGGAGCAGAGCATAGTTTTCCTTCAAAAAATTCTCCTTTAGTAATGTTTACTCCGCTATTGCAGTTTTCTCTCGTAGTAAATCTGCAAGTTTTCTGGAATTCAAATTCATAAACACACGCGCCCTTTTCTTGATTTTGCACAGAAAGAACACACAAATCTTCGCTTTTTACTTGCTTGTTATAGTTTGTTTTTAGCCCAAGCTTTGCAGATAAGTATTTGCATCTTGTTAATGTGACAAAAGCTGCCTGATCTCCTAAAATACAGCATCCTGTTTCGCATTGTGCAGGAAACTGTTCTGACCATTTTCCATTGTTATTTTCACAAACAAGCTGCGGAGTATTGTCAGAGCATGTCCCTTGTCCAGAATTAAAGCATGTTCCAGCTTTGCAGAAGCTAGTTGATTCGCATGAAGTAGGGACTTGCTTGCTTCCTGCAGCACACTCTTCAGCAGGCACATTCTGGCAGTAAAGTCCTGAATTTGTTTTTTCACAGCACACAGTAGAACTTAGCGATGAAGCAAAAGCCAAGCTGATTAGAATTCCAAAAATCACTAACGCCGTATGTCTTATCATTTTTTCCATTTTTTCTTTTTAAGTATAATATTGAATATCATTAAAGTCCATATCCTGGAGGCCAAGCAAGGCTTCTGGAAGCAAATCTAAAGCTCTCGCCCGTAACAACATCTCCTATTTCATAAACTTTGCTCCCATCTCCCAATTTTATCTTATTTATTGTAATATCAGGATAATAATTTACATACGAAGTTGTTTCAGAATCTCCAAAGCCAGATTCAAACTCCACAATACTGGTAGCTATTAAAACAAGCTCGTAGATTTTGCTGTTTATTTCAATTGTAAATCCATTAAAATTCTGTCTGGATTCTGCTTTGCTTATTCTCATTGGAGAGGCAAAATTAAATATTATTTTCCCCGGTTCTATTTCAAGAGTGGATTCTGTTTTATCAAGCGATACATCATAGCCCTTTCTCTCGTATTCTATCTTCAGGTTTTGAATGCATTGTTCTGCTTTTGATTTTACAGCGCTTTCAAGTTCTTTCTCAAATTTTTCTTTCAAAAGAGGCTGTTGCACTGTACAAGTCTTGTAATATTCTGAAGTATAGCACAAATATTTTATTTTATCACCCTTATATTCAAGTATTCCTTCAGGATCTCTATATCCTCCTTGTTTTGCTATGTTTTCCTTGTTTATCTTAATGTCTTCTTCAACGCATGATTTTAAGTAAGCAGTTGGAGATAAATCAATGCTCGGCGCAATTCTTTTATCCTGCCTTAACATTATTACAATAACTGCTGCGATAATTACTAATGCTATCAAAATAAAAATAGCCACTTGCCCTTTTTTTCCAGACATATTATAAAAGGGACATGTGTATTTATAATTCTTGCGCATTATATTCCCCCTTCCTTTACTACAGCACCGCATTCCCCATTTGTATTCCCAAATTCATCAGAGCATTTAATATAGTAGGTATTTTTAATATCAAAAGGCGTACTATGTGTTATTTCATCTCCATCCATTCTGCTCGCATTCTCTAAATTGAAAGAACATTGTTCATTTTTATTAAAGTTATAAAAGCATGTTCCTTTCTCGTCTGTAATAATATTAAGAGTCTCATGCAGATTATAAATTCTTGTTATTCTTGGTGGTTCTATGTCAAGTTTAATTTTAAAAGTAGCGGTTTTTTCTGCAATATTTCCAATTAAGTCTTCACACATTACAGGAAGATAGATTTCTCCTGAATAAAGAGTCTCAAAAACCTGCCTATGTGTGTTCGTCCATGAGCCGTATCTAAACTCTATGCTGTTATTTCCTATTTTATAGAAGCATCTTGCATTTCCATCAAGTCCTCCAGATGTCTTTACTATAACTTCAACTGAAGCTGGCTCTGTCGCAAAAGAAAATTCTTTTCCATCGACATTTATAGAATCTATGTTTAAATCTGTTTTAGTTTTTATTATATTAAACTTATAGCTTTCAGTATTTTTATTTCTTGAGGAATCATTTATTCCTTCAAGCCAGGGCTGATCCAGACATTTCACATAATATGTATGGTTTTCTTCTTTGACCGGGAAAACACTATTGCATGGCCAACCAGGTAATTTTCTGTCATCTAATCCATTTTTGCATCCAAATTCGTTTTTCATTAATTCATATTCAATATCTTTTTCGTCCCATTTGCATTGTGCAGGTTCATTTACATATACGCTAGCATTAAGCTTTTCTGTGTTAAATGCAACATTTTCTAAATACGGCTCTCTATCAATTATAATTGGCGGAGTTGCATCAGGTCCTTGTTTCACGCAGAAGTTTATTACAAATTCTTTTTCATTTTTATTTCCTCTCTTGTCTTGGCATCTTACATAGAAATTAAAGTCAAATTTAGCAAAAGGGTCGTATTTATTCTCTGCATCAAGAATAATGCTTTGCAGATTTGGTATTATTATAGGAAATGTATGATTTTTCACAAATCTGCTTGTTCCAGAAGCAATATCTTCCATATCATCCCATGAAGAAGTGTGATTCGCGTTTATTCTGCACTGCCCATGCTCATTTAATTCAAGTCCAAAGTTTATTAAATTATAACTCTCACTTATGCATCCGTCTTTTTCTTCTGATTTTATTTTTATTCCAGATTCAAGGTTTTCATGACTATACCCTTTTGGCAGAAGCTCTGTCATTGCTCTTATTGTGGGCGGAGAAACATCATTTATATTTATTTCAATGCATTCTCCTACTCCTTTTTCGTCTTCGTTTATAAACTCACAGCTTTGCCCAAGAGATTCACATGCATACTTTGCACATGGAAATCCGTCTTTTCCACATTTATTGCACTCTTTCCCTCCAGTCTGCGCCATCCAAGGATTGCATGTAAAACTGATTGCAGTTTCTCTTTTCTTTCCTATTCCAAACAATTTTAAGATAAGTACGAAAATTATAACAACTGCAAATGCAACACACGCAACAAGAATTGCACATCCAGATGTTAAGCCAGCAGTTGCTATTTTAAGCCCAATAATAGCTGAACTTACTGTCCCAACAGCCATTAATCCATACACCATAGCAGGAGGCAATCCTTTTCCTACTCCAGTAACATCAAGTAAAATTGAAGTTATTGCAAGTCCAATAGCTGCTCCTGATAAAGCCCCAGAAGCTCCAGCTATAGCTGTAGCACCAGTACCTCCAGCAGTAAATATTGCTGCAAAAGGTCCTGATATGCCTCCAACAATTCCGCTATGCAAAACACCCATTACAATTAAACCTCCAATTCCCAAAATAGTTCCTGTAAATTGTGATTCTTGAAAAGCAGAAATCTCTCTATAATTATGGGCTCCAAGTAATCCTGGAATTCCAAGCTCCAAGAAATATTTTTCTCCCGGCTCTGCTAGCTGTCCTTTAAATTGCTTTTCATCAGCATATTTTCTTATTCCAGACATATATGCACTGCTTAATTTTGCTCCATTCTGTATACTATAACTTTCACTTAGTGTTCCTTGATAGTTTACAGAAGCTCCGCAATCTCCCAAACTGATGCATAAATCATTCATCTGTTGAGTAAATGTTTCTCCAGCACATTCGCAATTTGCCGCGCATCTCCATCCTTTTAATTTCTTTATATATACCACTGTACAGCTTTGTGTAGCAGTCCCGCATATTTTTTCGCTTACATCTCCTCTTTCTTCAAAATTAAAGCCAGGTTTGTATTTTGGCACACATAAATTAAAATTGAAATTTCCAGACACATAAACTTTTTTTATAAAGCAGTCAGGATTTTCTTCGCATTTATTTTCTTTTTTTTGGTTATATCCATAGCATTGATAAGCAAGATTTATTCTGCATGATGAAGTTGAAAGCTCTTTTCCTCCGGCATTTTTCCTCGCCTCAACGCATATTTCATTTCTATAATCAGCGCATGGTTCTGTTCTTATTTCTCCATCAGAGCAAACTTTTCTGAAATGTCTGCTTCCAGGAGTATCTGCTGATCTGCCCTCTCTTAATCCTATAGCTCCTTGGTATTCACACCATGATTCTCCATTTTCTCTTGTTTTTCCTTCTTTGTCAATACATAATAAACTTCTGCATACAGCATCATGATTTTCTTCAGAAAGTTTTTCCTTCAAAGTTTTTTTACCACATGTGCTTCCAAGAAGATAATTGCAGTTCCCGCATCTTGCCTGATTTGCTAGAGGATTGTTTCCTAAAGATAAGGAACAGCTTTGCTCTTTAGATAAAATCATTCCATTATTCCAGCTCTTTATTTTATTTATGTCATAAATATTTTCTTTGTTTCCACAGCTGTCAAACCAATAAATTTCACTTCTGCCTTCTACACAACTTGTATAACTTTGTTCTTTGCAGTTTGTTTTCAGCTCCTCTTTTGAACAGAGATATCCAGAATTAAATATGCCCTTTATATTTTGAAGACAATCTGATTTTGTAGTAAATTTGCACTTATTTCCTTCTTCTGTTTCTAAAATACAAGCGCCTTCTTCTTGTGTTTTTGCAAGTCCCACACAAGTTGCTTCATCTCTTATTTCAGCTCTAAAATCTTTTTTAAATCCACTCGATGAAGATATTCTCTCGCACATTTTCTCTGTTGAAAAATAAGTTTTATCTTTGACAACACAGCATCCTCTTTTGCATTCTTTTACATTTCCATTTGGATCATTAAACCATTTTCCACCATCTTCTTCGCATTTTGCTTTTGGTGAGCCTTCAGTACAACTTCCTTCATTTAAGTCATAGCATGTTCCAACAGCACAATCTAAAATTTCAGATGATTGGACTGGAATGCAGTTCGTCAGGCATTTATCCTTGCACTCTTCTGATAGATAGGTCTGGCATATCTTATTATCTTTTGATTTTAAGCATGTCATAACTGATTGTTCTATTGCAGATACAATTCCCCCGTCTTTGAAAATAATTTTACCAATTAATACAATTGCCCTGGAAATAATTCCAGTTTCTACCCTATTTCCGAACGCTTCTTTTATAAGATAAGCATTTGCAAAAATTGCCATTATCATTATAAAAATCTGAAGGCTCGTTAAGCTGATTTTATTTTGAATTTTCATATTCCTGGCGGTATCGCGCAGCCCCTTATTGCAATATTTATTTCCTCCTGCGATTTTTTGCTTTTTATAGAGTATATTTTAGTTGATTCAGACAAAGTAGTTTTTCTTATGTTAAATTCAGGATGCAGAAGCATATATCCCACATATTCAAAATAGCAGTATTTTGCTTCCTGTCCAGCCGTATCAATTGCTACATTAGCCAGGTCATAAATATTTGTGGTTATTTCAAATTCAAATTCTTCAAATTTTCTGCTTTCTTCATTTTTCTTTATTGTCATATTCTTATTTAAGTAAAGCAATATTTTTCCGTTTTCAAGATTTGCTTTTAATGTACCTATATCTGTCTCCACTTGATAATTTTTTTCTTCAAGTTCTTTTTTCATTGTAGAAAAACATGCATCAAGTTTCGGCTTTACATATTCAAGAATTTCTCTTTTTATTTCATCAAGAAACAAAGGATGCTGATTAATGCAAGAATTAAAATAACCTTTATTCTCGCATATATATTCTATTTTAGTGTTATTATATAGCTTATAGTTTTTTGGCTCCATAAAGCCCCCTTGAGGAAGCATTTTTCCAATTGCATCTTTTACAGCTTCTTCTACACAAGAATTAATAAAAACTCCAGGATTAAATTCATCAGTATTTTTTGATTTTGGATCCTTTTTCAAGAAAAAAAGCAGGCTTATCATGAAAATTAGTATAAGAGATATTACGACCCATATTGCTATTTGTCCTTTTTTGTTTTTTATTATTTTGGCATCCACAAATTAACTCCCCCTTTCTTTATTCTCTTAAGTTTTCCATCAATCAATAATTCTTTAAGCCAGCTGTCTGCAGTATTCCAGGAAATTTTTAGTAGGCGGGCAATCTCCTGGCTTGTTACAACTTTTTCTTTTTTAATAAAACGGAGAATCTGCTGATTATGATATGTCATATGTTAAAACTAATGATATAACCTCTGATATATCAGTTTATTGCAATATATAAACCTTGCTTTCCAGAACAGCGAAATTTAATAACTTCTCTTTTCTTTCTTTACAATGACCGATACATCGCATCTAGGCCAAATTCAAGTATTCTGGGGAAACGGAAAAGGTAAAACTACATCTGCTTTAGGCACTGCACTCCGCGCCTGCGGAAACAACTATTCAGTGCATCTTGTACAGTTCATGAAAAACGGCACAGGCGATTATGAAATAGATTATCCTGGAGAAATCCGCGCCTTGGAAAAATTTTCTTCGTTTTCATTTAAACGCTTTGGCACAGGCTCTTGGGTTATAGGAAAGCCTTCACAAGAAAATATAAAAAAAGTCAAGGAAGCATATGATTACTTGCTTTCATGTTTAGGTAAATATGATATTATTATTGCTGATGAGATTCTCTACGCTGTTCAGCTTTCTCTTCTCCAAGAACAGGATGTAATTAATCTTATTAATCAAAAGCCAAAAACACAAGAGCTCATTCTTACAGGCTCGCATATTCCATTCCCAGCAATATTTGAGCGCGCTGATTTAGTCACAGAAATAAAAAAAATAAAGCATCCTTATGACTCCGGTGTTTTAGCAAGAAAAGGCTTGGAATATTGAGGATTTTGCTTCTAGATTTTTCCAGTTTTTAAATCATCCATCGCATATTTTACCATTTTTCCCAGATACTTTTTTCTTAGTCTTGTTTTGTCTGCTCCTTCTTGTTTATTAATTTGCTCTATGAATGTTCCAATACTAAATCTTAAAGTAGTTTCTTCTAAACCAGAGTTTTTAGGAATATAAAACGTCTTTCCCTTATTATATATCAATGTACATCCAACCATATACTGTCCAGTAATCTCAAAAATATAATTATTATTTAATTTTAATACATTAAACAAATCATAACGCGAGCCAAATAATTCATCACAAGCATGTATTCTTCTCAATGTATAATGTCTGCTTATTGAATTATCAAAGGAAGAAGCAACTATTTCATTTTTGCCTATTATTCGGGCATTGCCAAATAAATTAAAATCAGCATCTCCAGTCAGTTTTTCTTCAGGCCAGGAATACAAGCTTGGAGAATATATCAGCAGTCCACCATTTTTAGCCTTCAATTCTTTTCTAATTTTCGCAATATTTTTTTCATTGATTTCAATAATATATTTTTCCAGCATGATTCAGCTTATCCGGATAGTTATATAAAAATGTCTATTCTAAACTATATCATTTAAGCAAAAAATTCTGCTTCACTTCTATTCTCTTTCCCGTCAATCACTGCAATTCTTGTTATTTTTCCTTTCCGCTTGCTCTGCTCTCTAATCTGAACAGGGTCAGAAATTTTTTCAGGTATGGCAATTTCTGAAATTGTCAGAATATGTTTTATATTTGCTTCCTTAAAATTAGGAGCATCAAAAAAAAGATCCTTAATTATTTCAGAATCATTAGTTTTTAAAGAGCAAAAATCAGGACTAATTTCTTTTTCTCTTCCTGGAGCAGGTTTCGCACCTTTCGGAGCCCTTGCCTTTATCTTCAGCTGAAAATTTTTAGTTGAAAAAGACAGAGCATAAAATGCTTTAGGATATTCTTTCATTAAACTTAAAATTTTCTCAGGTGTTGTTTCAGTATTCAACACTGCTTTTTTTACTCCCATAAATTGCTTTATTTTTTCAATAGAAAATTCTGCTTTGTCTCGAATATTAAAAGTTGCTATAATTATTCCACTTACTTCAATTTTCTCACTAGTTTTCTCCAAGCATTTTTTAACTAAAAAATTAGCAAATTCTGCTCCTGTCTTTATATTCCATCTTTCTTTTTGTTTTTTTCCATTTATTAAATATTTATTTTCAAAAACACCTTTACCGAATTTTAAAAATTCTCTATGAACATCTTCATCTATCTTTCTTGAAAAAATTTTATTAATAATTGACTCCACAGATAGAAAAATAAGCACCTGCTTTTAAATGTTTTGTGTTGAGAGCAAATATTTTATACATGAAGATTTATATATTCAATAATCTCTATCTAAAATATGAATTTTGGAGAGAAAGACAGCAAGAAATTATTACTTATAATATCAATACTTGCCTTGGCAGTTTTGGTTTTCATACTTTTGAAGCCTTTAATAGTAGCAATTATAAGCGGACTTATTCTGGCATATGTTTGTTTGCCCTTTTATAAAAAAATCAACACTTATGCAAAGAACAAGACCTTAGCTGCTTTTATTGTTATTTTCATAATTTGTCTTGCAATTGTTATTCCATTATGGTTTCTTGTTCCAATAATGGTTCAACAAGTCTTCGAAATTTTCACTTTTTCACAAAATCTAGATGTTCAGGGAATAATTAATGATATTTTTCCAACTGGCTCTGAACAGTTTGCAGTTCAGGTAACTATTGCAATAAACAGCCTAATAAGCAAAGCGAGTTCAGGAATTTTAAATTATTTAGTTAATTTTCTTTTAGAAGTTCCAGTAATATTATTGAATATTTTCGTAATTGGATTTATCTTCTTTTTCGCAGTTAGAGATTCTGAAAAGCTGATGGAATTTATAAAAAGTCTTTCTCCTTTAAGTGAATCAAAAGAGAAAATATTGATTAAAAATTTTAAGGATATTACAAATTCAATTATTTATGGACAGGTTATTGTTGGAATTGTTCAGGGAAGTCTTGCTGGACTTGGTCTGATAATTTTTGGGATAGACAAAGCTTTATTTTTAACTATTTTAGCTATATTTTTATCAATAATCCCATTTATAGGGCCAAGTTTTGTTTGGATTCCAGTATCAATTTATTTGTTTGCTTCAGGTAATATTTGGATTTCAGTAGGTTTCCTTTTTTACAATTTATTTATAGTTTCAATTATAGATAATATACTAAGAACATACATAGTTTCTAAGAAAACAGAGATTTCTTCAGCAATTATACTAGTTGGGATGATTGGAGGAGTTATGATATTCGGAATAATTGGACTTATTCTTGGACCTTTGATATTATCATACTTCTTAACTTTCTTAAAATATTACAAGGACAAAAATCTATATACTCTATTTTCTGGATAATTCAGGTATAAAGAAAAAAATGAGGCTAAAAGTAAAAAACTTAGCTCTTGGGGCAGGCCGCCCAGTTGCTTTTCTCCATCCAGAAGCAGCAAAAAAATTAAATGTTCATGTAGGAGACAGAATTGAACTTCTTTTTAAAGGAACAAAAATAATCGCAGTAGTTGATATTATGAAGAAATTTCTCTATCCAAATTATCTTTCTTTATCAGATGAAATTATAGATTATTTAAATGTAAAACCTGGAGAGTTTATTGATGTTTCACTCGCGAAAGAAGCAGATAGTTTAGATATAATAGCAAAAAAAATGAATGGCGGATATTTAAACCGCAAGGAAATCTTAACTATTATAACGGACATCGTAAACAATGCATTGACAGAAGCAGAAATTGCTTATTTTATTCTGGCAGTTTATGAAAAAAAGATGTCTATTAAAGAGATAGTCTATTTAACTGAAGCAATGTGCTCTACTGGAACAATTCTGAAATGGAAGAAAGGAGAAATAATTGCAGATAAGCATTCTATAGGGGGAATTCCAGGAAATAGAACAACACCCTTAGTAGTTTCAATATGCGCTGCAGCAGGCATTAAAATACCTAAAACTTCTTCGAGATCTATTACAAGTGCAGCTGGTACAGCCGATGTTATGGAAGCAATAACAAATGTTGATTTTTCTGCTTCAACTTTAAAAAAAATAGTAGAAAGAGCAGGAGCATGTTTGGCATGGGGCGGTTCTATAGGGCTTGCACCGGCAGACGATAGATTAATCAGAATAGAAAGGATCATAGATATTGATCCCGAATCACAGCTTATCGCATCAATACTTTCAAAAAAAATAGCAGTAGGAAGCAAATATGTTTTGATTGATATTCCCTATGGAGAAAATGCCAAAGTAACTAATAAAGAAGCAAAAAAGCTTGGGAGAAAATTCATTGCAGTTGGAAAAAGTTTTGGCTTAAAAGTACGTATTGTTTTGACAGACGGTAGTCAGCCAATAGGAAATGGGGTAGGTCCTATTCTAGAAATTATGGACATATTAAAAGTTTTAAAAAGAGATAATTCTCCAAGGGATTTAGAGGAAAAATCTCTTTTTCTCGCAGCAAATCTTTTAGAAATGGTTGGGAAAGCTCCTAAGGGAAAAGGAATATCTCTAGCAAAGGAGATTCTTGATTCAGGAAAAGCCCTTAAAAAATTTGAACAGATAATATCCGCGCAAGGTAAAAAAAATAATTTTCTCAAGCTTGCAAGATTTAAGCACGATATAATAGCAACTAATTCAGGCACTGTAAAAACTTTGCATAACAAGGCAATAAATCATATTGGAAGACTGCTTGGCTGTCCAATAGATAAGGGTGCAGGCCTTTATCTCTTTAAACACAAGGGAGATTCTTTTGAAAAAGGAGATGTTCTAATAACTTTGTATTCTGAATCAAAGATAAAGCTTAAAGAAGCTATTCATTATTTTAATTCTTCAAAACCAATACATTAATTCAATTAAATTTAAATATTAGGCATAATTATCATTATATGCACAAGATAAATTATATTCGTGAATTAGTTGAATACATTAAAAAAAATCTTAAAAAAGGATATACAAAAGATTCTTTAAGATGGGCCTTAATGAGTCAAGGGCATTCCAGAATAGAAGTTGAAAAAGCGTTAAAGCAGGTTGAAGTAGATCTTGCCAACACTGCTCCTGTTCTTAAAACAAAGCCCGAAATATCTTATGAATTAGTAGAGCCCGCTAATTTGCCTAAAAAAAAGTCTTTCTGGAAAAAATTATTTGGTTTGTAGATATTTTTATCTTTTTTAATGCTGACGCCCGGACCCGGAATCGAACCGGGAGATCCCGAAGGAAACCGGTTTGCTTGAATAATTCTGTTTGTTATTTAAGTCAGAGAGTTTATCACTCAAGACCGGCGCAGTACCATTGTGCCATCCGGGCACAAAATACTATGCAATTAAATGCTTATAAAGCTTATAGTTAATTTATCCGAACAGTGAAGCAAGACCAGCTGCAGATTCAGAAGGAGTTTCTTCTTTCTTCTTCTCTTCCTTTACAGTTGATGTGCTTGTTGCAGGAGCAGCCGCAATAGCGCTTGCATTTTGTAATTCATTCGCAATGTCAACACCATTTAAGCTAGCAATAAGAGTCTTTACTTTAGCCTCGTCAACAGAAGTTCCTGTAGCCTCAATAACTTTTGTTAGGTTTTCAGCATTTACAGTCTGCCCAAGTTTATGCAAAAGCAAAGCACCATATATATATTCCATTAGTTGCCCTCCTTTGTAGTTGTTTGAATAGGGCTTGTTTTATCCAAAAGAGAGTTTAATGCGTGCTCTTCTAGTCCTGCTTTTGCAATAAAGTATTTTACAGTTTCTACAGATGGATAATTTATATTTACTGCAAATCCAAAAGATTTTTTAGCGCATTCTCTAAACTCTTCAAGAGTTTTCTTTTTATCAATTTTTATTCCAGTATATATTTTTTCACTTTTCGAATCATAAGCAGCAATTGGGTCAAAACCTACTCTCATAGGAAGAATATTTAGCTTCGTCATCACACCAGCTACATTTTCTTTAATTATTTCTCCTTTCTTTGCAATAACTACCGGCTGTTTTATTGTAAGTTTTCCTCCTTCGACCGCAACTTTTAGTCCAACTCCTGAAAGTTCAGATATTGCCGGTCCAGCTACTAAATCAGTAGGGCCGGGCTCAATTTTAATGTCTTCTGGAGCCAAATCACCTGCTTTTGCTTTCGCAGGGCTTTGATTTTCGCTAAGCAGTGCAGAAAGTTCAAAAGGATCAAGATCCGAAAAGAAAAGTGCAATATCTGCCCCTATGTACACTTTCATATTTTGCAATACTCCTTTTTCAATTGTTGAAATAGACCTTAAAGTAATTGATTTTTTTGTAATTTTTATCTCTGCTTCGTTTCTCAAGTTTTTCTTTATTTCATGAAATTGTGAACTTGGAAGATTCTTTGTCGAGGCAACTAGGAAAGTTCGGTTTTTTATTATTTTTTCCGCAAGCTCTTTAACCATTTTTATTTTTTCCATTGGAACTTTCTTAATTTCTTTATTATTTTTTTTATTTTCCATTTTCATTTTATTTCAACATTTACTGGTTTCCCCATTGTAAGTTTTATCATAATTGATTTAATGTTCTCTTTCTTAGTAGGCAAAACATTCACAAAGCCATTGTGAATTGCAAGTATATTTTCTATAATTTGTTCGTCCTTCATATTTTCTTTTCCAACAATTATTTTAACACTTGGCTCTTTAACTTTTATTTTCACTGACTTTGCAATCTTATCAATCAATTGTTCAATAGTAGCATCATCTTCTTTCATAACTATTCCAAGTTGTGGAGAAGGCATTTTCCCTAAAGGACCCAGAATTTTTCCAAAAGTTGTAGCAACAGAAGGCATAAGTTGAGCTGTAGCAATAAAAAAGTCATACTCCTTCACAAGATTTTTCAGAGGTTTTTTTTCTTTGTATTTTGAAAAATCAGGCAGAGTTATTGTTTTTACGATATTACTTTTTTTAGTTAAGAACCCGCATATTTTTTTATCTTTCACTTTATGCGGAATAGGTATTATAGCAGAAATGTTGTCTCTTTTTATGTCAATTCCTTTTAGATTTATTATCAAATCTATACTCTGGTTAAAATTTCTTTTATCTGTTTTTCTTAATTCTTGTAAAGCTTGTTTAAGTTCCATTTTGCCTCCTACATTAAGACCCTAGCCCCTAGAATCTATGGCAAAGGTATGTAGTTTAACGACAAAAATGTTCATTCAGCTATATTTTTAAATATATCGTTTTCTCATAATTTATTTATATCCCAAATATCTCTTTATTTTATGATATCTTTATGCATCATTGTAAGAAATAACTCTGAAACTCTAAAAAAATGCATAGAAAGCGTTAAGAGTATAAATCCAGAAATAATAATAGTTGATACCGGCTCAACAGATAATTCAAAAGAAATTGCTCTTTCTCTTGGAGCAAAAATATACGATTATGCATGGAATGACAATTTCAGCGAGGCAAAAAATTATGCACTAAGCAAAGCAACTTCTTCTTGGATATTAAACTTGGATGCTGACGAGACAATATCAAAAAAAGATTTGGAAAAAATAAAAGAAATGATAAAATCAGAAGAATACCTTGGCTATTATTTAATTCAGCGTAATTACACTAATAAAGCAGGCTCCTTTTGCTGGACATCATGTAAAGATGACAAGTATGAAGAAAGTAAAGGCGCTTATGGATTTGTTCCAAGAAAAATGGTAAGGCTTTTTAAGAATGACCCAAGAATAAAGTTTGAGGGAATTATTCACGACAGCGTTATAAAATCAATTGAAAATATTGGGAAAATAGGGGATTGTGATATTCCAATACATCATTATGGATTAACAAATAGAAGCATTGAAAGGACAAAATGGTATGTAGAAATTGAAAAAAAGAACTTAAAAAATGATTTCTTCCAAGAATATCAAATTGCTTCGCAATTGCACTCAATAGGAGATCTCAATGAAGCAGTTAATCATCTTGCAAAATCAATACAGCTAAATCCTGACTTTTATCTTTCTCTTCTTGAGCTCGCAATAATAGGAATAAAAAAAGGAAAAATAGTTGAGTCTAAGCCTATTCTTTTAAGATCATTGGAATTGCAAGAGCATGAGATGACATGGAGCCATTTAGGAATCGTAGAAGTATATGAAAAGAACTATGCAAAAGCAATTAATTGCTTTCAAAAAGCAATATCATTAAATCCAAAGAATGCAGATTTTTACTACAATTTGGGATTGGTTTATTTAACTAAGGGAGATAAAGAAAAAGCACATATTCAGCTAAAAAAAGCTGCTGAATTAAATCCATATTATGCGGATAAAATAAACCAATCTTAATAATAGTTTATTAATTAAAAAAATTTATAAAAACAGATATTATAAACCCTAATAATCCTATTACTGCTATTCCAAGGGCAGAAACCTTCGCTATTGATTTAAACTCTTCCTGTGACGGCTTCTTTAATAAAAACCATACTCTTTTTGACTGCAGAAAAAAAGATTTTATTTTAGCAGTAATGCTTGTTTGCTCTTCCATAATATATTTTAAGCAATTGAGTTTTTAAAACTAATCATTTAGAAAATCTATTCCAAGTTCTCTGCCAAGCTCTTCTTTTTCATTAATACTTAGCTGTTCAGAAGATCCAGTTATTTGTGAGCTTTTTACTCCAGTTACTATCAATAAAACTTTTATTGCTTTATCCATATCTAAAGATATTTGGGCTCCAGAAATAATTTTTGCGTCAGGAGCTACTTTACTTCCTATTATTTCCATTATCTCTCTGTATTCATCAAGTGACATATCATTTCCACCTATAATATTTACAAGAGCTCCTTTTGCATTTGTTATGTCAACATCAAGAAGAGGATTATTTATTGCTCTTTCAACAGCATCTTTAGCTCTGTCTTTAGAATCTGATTCTCCTATTCCTATCAAAGATACGCCACCATTCGACATTACTGCTTTTATGTCTGCAAAATCAAGATTTACAAGCCCAGCCTTTGTGACAAGTTCAGTTATGCCTTTTACAGAATTTGTTAATATTTCGTCAGCAACTTTAAATGCAGTATGAATTGGCAGTTCAGGAGCTATTTCCAGAAGTTTGTCATTTGGTATTACTATTAAAGTATCTGCTATCCCAACCAGTTTATCAAGTCCAAGTTGCGCATTTTCAATTCTTTTTTGCCCTTCAACAGTAAATGGCAGCGTTACAACTCCAATAGTGAGAGCACCAGGTTTTTTCGCTATTTCTGCAACTACTGGGGCAGCTCCTGTCCCTGTTCCTCCGCCTAATCCGCAAGTTATGAATACCATATCAACATCACCGAGTTTTTTCCTTATTTCCTGTTCAGATTCTCTAGCTGCCTGTTCTCCAATTTTAGGATTGCTTCCTGCACCTAATCCATGTGTTAATTCTTTTCCAATAAGAATCTTTGAATCTGCATTTGAATAAAGCAAATCTTGTGCATCAGTATTTATGGCAATTATTTCACAGCCCTTTATGCCTGTTTCTTTCATTCTTGAAACAGAATTACCTCCACCCCCACCGCATCCAACAACTTTTATGCGCGCTCCTTGTTTTTTCAATATATCTTCAAGTTCTTTATCTATCTCATTTCCATACATACCTTCTTTTTCAATAAGAATATTAGCCATCTTTTTTACAAGTCTAAGCTATTTATAAGGATTATTGTTTTATTAATCTTGCTTTTCCGGCAAGTGCGGATGATCATGCTCTTCCTCCTTATCTTCTTGCTCAAATTTAAGTTCTTTCCCAATTATTTCCTTGAACATTTTTCCAAATATTTTTACCACAGGCCCCAATTCTTTTCTTTCTTTTACTACTATTGATTCATTTATTTCATATTTCGGAATAAATTTCAAAAAAACATTGAAGATAGCATCGCATTTTTCCTTTTCATCATCAACCTTTCTTAAAATTTTGAATTTATATACAAGATCTTTTCCAGCAAGCGGATTGTTAAAATCAGTCATTATTCTTCCTCCAGAAACTGCCACAATTTTTGCAATCATACCATCAAGCGACAGCACCATTCCAGCTTTTGGAGAAATGTTTTTTTCCGTAAATATTTTTAGGGGAATAGTTTTCATAAGTTCTCTCTTTCTTTCTCCAAATCCTTCATTGGCAGATACTTTTATTTCATATTCTTTCCCTATTTCTTTGCCCTCAAGAGATTTGTCAAGTCCTTCAACAACCATATGCTGTCCGACTATCAATATTGTTTTTTCAGCTTTAGCATCAGGGTTTATTTTTTTTAAATTATCAGGAATATTTGAGTCAAACATTATTCCGTTTGAATACCCGGTAAATTCAATTTCTATGCAGTCATTTTTCTTGATTAGTTCCATTCTATTTCCTGCAAAAGACCTTTTATAAAAGTTTCTTGTCTTTAATTTTCTTCTTAAAAGGTCTTGAATACTAAACAACAGTTTCTAGAAAAAATTTATAATCTATCGCTCAACTTTGAAATAGCATTATTTAATTGTCTGCCTAATTTTTTTAATTCTTTTTTTACATAAACTTTTGAAAATGCGTCTTCTCTTTTTATTTCCATTTCAAGAGTTTCTTTGCGAAGCACTCTCTCAAGTTCAGCCAATCGCCCATCAATGAGATTAGTTCTTTTATTATCCTTCTCGTAATGATGCAGAATATCATCTGCAATTCTGCCGAAATGCGTTCCATCAGAATATAAAGGCGAATCTTTTACATAATCAAAAACTAAAGAAACAAGCTTCATTCCATAATTTGATAACCCTTCGCGCAACAAGTTTCTATTATAATTTTTATTATTTACCACATATCGCGCAATCTCTCTCGCACAACTTTTCATAGATAATAAAGAAATGACATCTTTAAAAGTATTGTTGTACTTGCTTCCCAATATTAAAAAATCTTAGAATATCCTATAGAAAAGCCCAGATTATTTCCATTAACAATTGCTCCCAATGAAATATATCCTTCTTTCAAATATCCGCTGATTCCAAAAAAGCCAGTTCCTTTTTCTTTATCATATAAATTCTCTTTATATCCTATACTTATAGAATATTTATCAGTCAGAGGTTTTTGCCATAATATTTCAACATCTTCCATACTAGCTCTAAGATGAGTTCTGCTGTCTCCTATCTTGCCTGTTATAAAAGCATAAGGATTTGTTCTAAACGGCCTTATTCCCCAGTCCCATCTTCTCGGCAGTCTAGAAACTTCATATTTTTCCAATCCAGGAATTCCTTCTTCTTTGTTAAAAGGGCTTACCAAAGTATTTTTTTCCTCTCCTCCTTTGAAAGCATCTATCATTTTAGACCCAAAAAAATCTAATCTGTTAATAATATAATCATCAATAGTTATAAGTTCTAATGTATGCTGCCTAAAAGCCTGAATCGCTCCTCTTTTCATTGAATTTTTAACCCTATCCGCCATAGAATCTTCAATTAGCATTCTATTTTTTTCAGAATCTAATGCATAATCATTCAAATTCATTATAGTAAAGTTGTTTTTAATATTATAAGACATTCTTTTATTTAGCAAGTCATAAAAAGATTCTTTTTCTTTCAAATCAACTTCTTTACGAACAGGAGGCAAATTATATTGGACACTGGTTTTTATATGGCCTTTTTTATTTTCATCTTTACTTGTATTTCTAGGAGTTTCATTTATAGGCATAAAAGTTTCTTGTTTCGGAATATCACTCCCATAAGTGCAGGAAAGAAAGGCAAGAAAAGCAATTCCAAATTTCTTGGATTTTGATGGAACTTTGTGAGTTATCATCTCGCATCATACAGTTTGGAAGGTATTTAAATTGCGTTAATTGATTTAAAGCAATAATAAGAAAATCAGAATAATATAAAGTAAAACTTTATAAACGATTTTTAGTATATTATTTAATGTTAAGATTAATTGATGCAACAGGAGCAAAAATAGGCACTACAATAATGATTGAAGAGCAGCCGTGCACTGTTCGCTCAAATGATATTAGCAAAACAGGAAAGCATGGCGCAAGTAAATGCAGGATTGAAGCAATTGAGATAATAACTGGGAAAAAAAAGGTTATTGCTGTACCAGGCCATGAAAGATTTGAAGTTCCAATGATTGAGAAAAAAAGAGCGCAAGTTTTGACAGTATCTGAAAACACTGCTTCAATTATGGATCTGGAAAGTTATGAAACAATAGATGTTTCTTTTATAATAAATTTAAAAGAACAAATTGCTCCAGAAAAGCAAGTAGAATATTGGGACATTGAAGGTAAAAAAATAATAATGAGGGTAATGTAATATGGCTGCAAAATTACTTATTGCTCAGACAAGAATGTTTGCAAATGTCTTCATTTGCAGAGATTGCAGCAAAAAAATAAGAACACAGGCAGTGAGAGTCATTGCAAGAAAAGTGAAGTGCCCCAGATGCAATGGAAAATCTTTCAGGCCTATCAGAAAAAAATAACAAAGAGAAAAATATGAATTTTATAATTTATGATGTAGTATTTATGATTCTGTTCACGTTATTCATAATAATTTTTATAAATCAGCGCAAAAAAAATCTTAAAAAACAAGGCTGGATTTATTTATATCAAACAAAACTCGGATTGAAGTTTATAGATTCTGCTGCAAAAAAATGGAAGGCATTTCTCGGTCCAATGCAGTACGTTACAATTTTTGTCAGCTATATTTTGATGATTTCCATTGTATTTTTGATGTTTTATTCTGTGTACATTTACGTAAAATATCCTGAAATAACACAAGCAATAAAAGCTCCGCCTGTTGTCCCATTAATACCTTATTTCCCTGATTTGTTTAATTTGGAATCAATTTTCCCCCCATTTTATTTTACTTATTTTCTTGTCTCTTTAATAATTGTAGCAGTAGTTCACGAAGGAGCTCATGGAGTATTTGCAAGATTTAACAAAATAAAAATTCATTCTACAGGATTTGCATTCTTAGGTCCAATTTTAGGAGCATTTGTTGAGCAAGATGAAAAACAAATGAATAAGGCCCCAAAACTTGCACAGCTTTCAATTTTATCTGCAGGCGTATTCGCAAATATAATATTTGCAGCAATTTTTCTTTTCTTAATTTGGTCTTTATTCGTTGTTTTTTTCTCTCCACTGGGGCTGAACTTCAACGACTATGCAAATGATATAGTAAAATTAGATAGCATAAAACTTGACAATAATATTTCATTAACACTTGAAAATTTGCCTGAAACATCAGAAAATTTGATCCCTATCTTTCTAAATTCTAAAAAATATTTTGCACATAAAGAGATATTAAAGAATTCATTGGAGAGAAAGGCAGAGTATATTAAAATTTATCAAGATTCTCCGGCATTTAATTCAAAGCTTTCTGGAACTCTGTTGAAGATAGATAATTACGATATAAAATCATACGATGATTTGCGCAGTGTTTTGTTAAGCTATAAAGCAGGAGATAATATAGTAATTGAAACTTCTAAAGAAAAAGAGATAAAAAAATACAATATTACTTTATCTTCTAATGAAAAAGGACAGCCGTTCATAGGTATCTCTGTTTCTCCGCCTAAGGCTTCAAGCATTTACACTTTAATTTATAATATCACGCCCAAGATTAAAAACCATGCTACAGGAATTGAATATAAATCTATTTTTGGAGATTTTGGAATTTTTATATTTCATATGTTATGGTGGATAATGATGATAAACTTTTTTGTTGCACTTTTCAATATGTTGCCTCTTGGAATTTTAGATGGAGGAAGATTTTTCATGTTGACAATCGCAGCAATAACAAATAATGAAAAAACCGGAGAAAAAGCTTTTAAGTTTGTTGGCTGGATAATTTTAGCTCTTTTTATAATATTAATGCTAAAGTGGTTTATTTCTTTATTTAGTTTATAAATTCAATTCCTTTTTTTGTAAAAGCGACCAGTCTTATTCCCACAGGGATATTTAAAAGCGCAGATATTAGAGCCATATGCTCTTTTCCGTTTCCAGAAGCTATTGAAAGCGCACTTTCAAATTCGTTTTTTAATCTTTCTTTTAAATTTTCAGAGATATTATTTTTTAATTCATCAAGAGACTTGTCGCAGTCTATGTTTATAATTTCACAATTGTCATAAATCGGAAAAGATTCTGTTCGTTTATTCTTCAATAAAATTACTTTTTCCCAGTTGCCTTTTTTTATAAGTGCACTTATTTGACCCCAATTTTCTTTATCATTTCCTAAAAAAGCAACAAGTTCCATGAAAAATCAAAAAGAATTAGATTTATAATTATTGCTATAATAGATTTATCATGGTAAGAGATATACCTCTTGGAGAAATAACTCTTAGAAAATATGAGAAGCCATACAATTCTTCAAAGAGAGAACTAGTAAGAAAAATTTGCTTAAGTCTCGGACTTTTACAGCCAGGAGATTCTAGAGACATTATTGTAGATATAGTTCTTGTTCTTGAAGAGTCAAGAAAGAAGAAAGAGTGGATTTCTTCATTTGATATCCGAGATAAAGTAGGAGTATTTAGAAAAGCGCATTCTCTTGAAAATAAAGGCCTGGCAGAAAGCAATATTAGAAGACAATTGAAAAGGCTCAGAGATGCAATGCTTGTTGACAAGCAGGAGAACAAATATCGTCTTTCAGAATTTGCTGCTCTTGCAGAAATTTTTGAAACAAAAATAGAAAGATTTCTAATTCCGCAAACTATTGAGAGGATTAAAGAATATCTTCAAAAGCTTGAATCTTAAAAAACTTTGATATAAAAAGTTTTATAAACCCTTTTTTTCTCAGATATTCATCTACTTCTCCTCTTTTCAAGGCAGAAAGTAGCGGAGCATGAAAATGATTTTCATTATTAAAGTAACAACAAATAAAGAAGATAAAGCATTAGAAATGATTAGTCGAAGAGTTGAAAAAAAATCCCTCAATGTTTTTTCATTAGTTAGACCGCACGGATTAAAAGGATATATAATTTTAGAGTCGGCGGATAGGGAATCTGCAGAAGAAGCAGCTTTTAATTTACCGTATATAAAAGGAATTATTGGGAAAACTGTTTCTTATGATGAAATAAAAAATATGTTGGAGCCGAAAATTGAGGACTTTAAGATAGAAATTGGAGATATAGTAGAAATGATTACAGAGCCTTTTAAAAATGAAAAAGCAAAAGTAACTCGTATTGACAAGCAAAAAGGCGAGGTAGTGGTTTCTCTTCTCGGAGCTTCAGTTCCAATTCCATTAACTGTAAAGATGGACAATATAAAGGTTATAAGGCGTGAAGAAAAAGAAGAACTTTCAGATGATGGGGAGTTTGATTTTAAATGATCGTAAAATTAATTGTAGAGGGAGGAGATATGAAGCCAGGTCCAGTAGTAGCTCAACAGATAGGTCCTCTCGGGATAAATCTTGGCAAAGTAATAGATGACGTGAACACAGCTACTGCTGAATTTAAGGGAACCAAAGTTCCCATAGAGATTGACGTTGATGCAAAAACAAAATCTTATAGAATAAAAGTATTTTCCCCCCCAGTAGCAGAGCTTATTAAGAAAGAGCTTGGCCTGGAAAAAGGATCAGGAGCAGCTGGAAATATAAAAGTTGGAAATATATCTTTTGAAAGAATAGTTGCTCTTGCCAATACCAAGCATTCAAGTCTTCTAGCAAAGGAGTTCAAGTCCGCAGTAAAATTAATTGTCGGCACTTGTGTTTCATTAGGCGTTCTCATAGATAATAAAGAAGCCAAGTTGATTGAAAAAGATATAGTGGCTGGAAAATACGATAAAGAAATAAATGAAAAAATAACAAATCCTTCTCCAGAAAAAGTAAAACAGCTTAGTGATTTTTATGCTATACTTAAGGAAAAGCAGGATAAAGAATTGAAGGCTTTGGCTGATGTAAAAGCAGCTGAAGAAGCGGCAAAAGCAGCAGCAACTGCATCTGCTCCTGCTGCAGGAGTTGCTGCCACAACAGCTTCAGCAGCGCCTGCAGTAAAGAAGGAAGAAGTTAAGAAGGAAGATAAAAAGAAGAAGTAAGCAAACGATTAAAAACCCAAGTCATTAATTTAAAACAGGGGATGTGGGCCAGCCTGATTAAGCTTTCTGCTTTGGGAGCAGACGACCCCGGTTTAAATCCGGGCATCCCCATTTTCTCAATAAGCTTTAAAAACCTCTTTTCCGACATTTTCTTATGGGGTCAAAAACTAAGAAAATAAAAGCAGCAGGAAAATTTGGCGCTGGTTATGGAATCAGAGTTAGAAGAGAATATAACGCTATAGAAGCAGAGCAGAGAAAAAGGCAGATTTCTCCATTCTATTCAAAGGCAAGGGTAAAAAGAATAGCAGCCGGCATATGGAAATGCATGAAAACCGGAAAAGTTTTCGCAGGTCCAGCATACACTTTAAACCGGGAAAATAAGTAACTTTAAATCCATAAATTTAAAAATCCTTTTTTGTAATAATTACAATGGCTCAATATAAATGTTTTAAATGCGGCAAGTACGTCAGCAGCAAAGTTCTTGAAAAAAGATTCGTATGCACTAACTGCGGCGCAAAAATTTTCTACAAGCCAAGAAATAAAATAGTAAAAATCAAAGCAATATAATATGGATATAGATGAAGAAACAGGCAGAAAAATACAGGAATTGCAGATTCTTGAACAGCACCTTCAAGGTTTTTTGATGGATAAGCAGTCATTTCAGATTGAGCTGAATGAACTTCTCAACGCCTTAGAAGAAATAAAAAAGACAGAAGATGATGTCTATAAAATAATTGGTGGAATCATGATTAAAGCAGATAAGAAGGAGCTTTCCAAGGAACTAGATGAAAAAAAGAAAATATTTGAACTAAGAATAAGTTCAATTGAAAAGCAGGAGAAGCTAATTGAAAACAAAGCATCTTATTTAAGGACAGAACTTAATGATTTTTTTCATAAAAAAGAAAGGCTGAAATCTTGAAAATACTGCAAATATATTTTATAAATCACAGCAATGTTTATATACCTGTATATTTAATATTTAAACATGGCATTTAGTTTTAAAAAAATGTTGGGAAAAGAGGATTCAGAAGAATATGTCGAGATTGACCTTACATCTCCTGAACAGCATGATAACAAAGTAATTGTAAAGCCATTTGCTTTGAAGCAATTTGATGATATAAATGACGTTCTAAATTCATTAAGGGAAGGATACACAATAGCAATTATAGATATAAAGACATTGAAGTCAAAAGATATAATAGAGCTTAAGAGAGCAATAGCAAAAATAAAGAAGACTGTTGATGCAATAGAAGGCTCAATAGCAGGATTTGGAGAGAATATTATAATAGTAACTCCCAAATTTGCCCAAATTCACAAAACTATTCTTGCAAAAAAAGAGAAAATAGATTTTATTAATTAATAAACATAAATATATCAGCTTTTTGATATTGAAAATACTGTTTTAAGCGCTACCACTATTGTTGCTGGAACAAATAATGCAAGAAGAGTCTGCAATATTACTGAGATTATCTTTCCTATATTAATTCCGCTTATTGCGGCTCCAAGAACTAGCCCAGATATTCCCATATAGCTGACAATTACGAGTGAAACAGACGCAAGGAGAAAAGTATTGACATCTTTTTCAGCCACGAAATACCCTACAACAATCCCTAAAAACGCTAAGATGCCTAAAATAGGAGGATTTATTTTTGATCCAGCAAATATTCCTATAAGTACAGCAAGAACTATTCCTGAAAAAAAAGCCCACGCGCCAATTAAATTTTCTCTAGCCCTTATCATTTTTGCCTCCATTTAAACAGGCATGTTGTTTATATAAATTTTCTTTTTTTAAATTTTTATTAAATACCGAAAGATTTATATAGTAGTGTAATTTAAGAGTTACAACATAAATAAATCACGAAGAAAAAAAAATGAAAAAATATATTTTGATTTCAATGTTGTTCGCTGTATTGCTTTTAACTAGCTTTACAAGCGCACTTAATGTTTTTCCTGACAAAGTAACGGGAAATTCTTCAACAATTAATCATGGAGATTCTGTTCAAATTGCTTTCTCTATTAATAATACTTTTGATAAGCCAGTAATTAACTCAAAAATAAATCTTCCTTCATTAACGGCAGGAAGCTGGAGTTCTGCAAAATTAGGTTCAACAGGACTTACTATACAAAATAACCAGATAATTCTGCCTGTAACTTTAAAAGTTGCTCCAAATACATTAAGTGAAGTTATATCTTTGACATTCTCATCTAACAAATATGTTTCTGCAGGAACAATGTCTAATCAGGTTACTTTCTCAGGGGACTATGAAGGAGGAAGTACAAATATCGTAATTACTCCTTTGTCTTTCTCAATAACTATAAATTCTTCTCCTTCACTTACTATGACAAAGAACAGAGAAATTAATAAAATACAAAATACATCAGTATTAAACATAACCAATGCAGGAAATACTGCTTTGGAAAGAATAACTCTTTCTTCATCTGGCAATCTTAATTTTACATTTTCTTCTACAGATCCTTTTTCATTAGCTCCAGGAGCATCAAAAACAATCGATGTTGCTTTAATGCCTGTTAAATCATTTAAAATTGGGGCAAATACAGGAACAATAAGCGCAAAGTCAGGAGATACGCAAGCATCAACCACATTTACATTAACAGAATCATTCTGCAAAAACGGAGCAATTGGAAATAATTTAACAATAAGAAACGCAGAAATAACTCAATATGGAGACGACGATGATACCTGGAAGCTTCTTGATTCTTTAAAGTTTGAGGTAGAAGTTAAAAATGAAGCATCAGATGAAGTAGATGATGTCATAGTTGAAATGGGCTTATTTAATTCCAATGGAGAGAATGTGGTTAATGATTTAGACTTTTCAAATTCAGATGAGGAAAAAATAGATGTTGGAAATATAAAAAAAGGAGATGAAGAAACAGTAGCTTTTGAATTTAAAGTTCCTTCAGACTTTGACACAGGAAACTATAAACTTGCAGTTAAAGCTTATAGCGATGAAATTGACGAGAAAGCATTATGTGCAGATACATCAGGAGATCTTAATAATCAAATATATCAAGATATAAAAGTTGAAAAAGAAGATGACGAGGATAAGTTGATAACATTTGACAATATTAAAATAATTCCTTCAGAAGCAACATGCAAAGATGAAATAACATTAATCACCGATGCAGTTAACATAGGGGATGAAGACCAGGACCAGGTTAAAGTAACTCTTTTCAATAAAGAGCTTGGCTTGGATATGTCAACAGAAATTAGAAATGACCTAGACCAAGGAGACAAGGAAAAGCTGACATTTGTTTTTAAAGTTCCTCAAAATATTACAAACAAAAATTATCCGCTTGAG
>JBBSYH010000017.1:0-5078 GCA_038045365.1 Nanobdellota archaeon | reverse complement strand
ATTGAATATCCTGATGTACAAAAATCAGTAATATCCCATAAACCTATTAGAGTATTAACATTATAATATCCATTATAACCATAAAGATAATGTCCTTCACAACCACAGTTTAAATGATGATATCCAAGATCATGATGGTCAAATCCATTTGTAGTTGCAATTCCCGCTGGTCGATCAGAAGTTATACAAGTAGCAGTAATAGGTCTCTTTGTAATTCCAAAGTCCCCACCACCATGATTGTTTAAATTGCTATATCCTGCAAATGCATTTGCCTTTGTTCCATCATTAGAAGTTATTTCAACTTCCCAGTGAGGATGTTGGTCTCCAAAACCTTTTAATTTCTCATCAAATAAAGCATGATTCATCTTTATCCATTTGCCACTCTTTCTTTTTATTAGAGATTCTGTTGAAATAGAGCTAATAGCCATTTTTTTATTTAAATTAAGATTATAGTTTTGAAAACCTATTGGATTTCTATTGAATGATAGTTCGTTATCACTTAAGAGACGTGGACCAGGAGGAGAAACTAAAGTAACTGTCTGCGCATATATAATTGTCCAACCTCCTCCATCAGTCGTCATATCGCAATAAGCTTGAAAAGGCTCATTTGTTCCTGCTCCATCAGTATCAATCCAATATGCTCCATCTCCTCTGCTTTGTTGTTTATTCAAGATATCTTTGCATGAAGCACCAGGATTATTTTCTGTTTGTCCAAGAAAAGGATGTGACAAATAAAGACTTTCAACCTCGCTTGCAGTTAGGGCTTTTTTGAAAATCATTAAATCATCTATTAAACCATAAAAGGGTTGACCGCCTCCCCCACCAATCAAAAGAGGAAGAGCATTTGGGGCAGGAAGTTTTAAATTAGCATTATTATCTTTTGCTTCTCCTGGTTCCCTGAGTATTCCATCAATATAGAACAAAATATTATTTCCAGTATCTATGTTTGTTCTCACTGCAACAACATGATGCCATCTGTCTTTTATAATAGCTCTTGGTGTAATCCAACTAAGATATTCTGAATGTATATTATTCTTATTTGTCCTGATGTCTGATCTTCCAGAATCTTCTGGCTTTCCATCATTTACTCTAAACATCCAACCTGTAGATTCGCCAGGAGATTCTCTATAATCCTCTTTGTGAAGAATATGGTAATTTGTTTCCTTACTACCATCAAATACTCCGTTCTTTCCACTTACTTTTATCCAGACAGAAAAGGAAAATTCTCCTGAAGATAAGTCAAGGGCGTCTTTATCAGGAACACTAATATGGCCTCCATCAAATTTTGCGGCTTTTCCTGCTAATCCATCAGCAAAAACAACATTCCCAGTGATTGTTCCATCATTTCCATTTCCAGAAATATCTTCTGCTCTGCCATCAAAACCCCAATAGCTAACCAAGCCTGTGCCGACAGGCAGATAAGTGTTTTGTCCAGAAGTGTCTGTCACAATTAATCCTCCATCAGGAGTTGGTATAGTGCTTGGAGAAGCCTGCGGTACTGGGGAAGAAATACTATAACTTTCAAATTCTTTTGAAAGAACTTCTTCCCCTGAATCTTTCTTTAAAATTGGAGAGACTGAAACTTCTTTTACATCTGAAATGCCCCCTATAAAAAAACCAATAGTTTTAGTTTCGTATTCTTTTATTTCACCTTCAATTTTTTTTACCTGTGTTTTTCCTGAAGCATCCTTAACAATAACATTTACTCCTCCAAGAGTGCCTTCTCCAGCTTCTCTAAGTACATTCAATAAAACATAATTTTCTTGCCCAGATTTTGCTATTTTGACAGACTCAGGTACAATTGAAAGTTTTATTCCCTCTACATCTACATTTTCAATCTTAGAACCAACATCTATAACTCCTTTCAGTATATAAACTCCAAGAATCGCAATTCCAACAAGCACTAAAAGAATTATCAATACAGTAGAAATAATATCACTAAGACCTTTTTTTTGCATTATATAATAAAAATTATCTAATTTAAAAACTTATCGTCTAAATTGGCTCTGTTGAAATATTGTTTAAAAATCATCTCCATTTAATATTAACCTCGTCAGTTCTCTCCCTAGGTTTTATATCTGTTTTTTCAGCATCTTCAAAAATTCCTGCCTTAAACATTAATTCTCCAGTATATGCAATCATTGCTCCATTATCAACTAAAAATTCTTTTGCAGGACAGAAAAATTTTGCTCCTCTCTCTTTGCACATTATTCTGCACATTTCTTGAAGTCTTGCATTGCAGGCAACTCCTCCTCCTAAAACCAGCTCTTTTTTTCCTGTATGCGCTATTGCTCTTTCAGCAGATTCAACAAGCATTGCAAAAGCTGTCTCCTGCAATGAAAAAGCCAAGTCCTCTGCTTTCTCTCCTTTATCATATAATTGCTGAAGTTTTGTCTGCATGCCAGAAAAAGAAACATCCATTCCTTTTATTGAATAAGGCAGTTCAATATATTTTCCTGTTTTCGCTTTCTCCTCAATTTTAGGTCCTCCAGGAAAACCAATTCCAATATGTCTTGCAAATTTATCAATGAAATTTCCAACTCCAATATCTAATGTTTCTCCAAACACTCTGTATTTTCCAGAAGCAAAAGCAATTATTTGTGTATTTGCTCCTGACGCATATAAAAGCACAGGATCTTTTGCTCCTAAACTCCTCCCAATTTCAAGATGCGCAATACAATGATTTACAGGAACAATTGGAACATTAATTTCTTTAGCTTTTCTCTTCGCAAATTCTAATCCGACAAGCAAACAAGGAGCCAGCCCAGGCGCATTTGAAACAGCTATTGCGTCTATGTCACTCTCTTTAATTTTTGCATCGCGCAATGCTTTATCATAAACAATTTCAGAAACCTCCCTATGATGCTTAGCACTTTCCATTGGAACAATGCCTCCTTTTTCAGGCTTATACATATCTCTCACATTTGCAAGTATTTTTCCTTTCTCAACAATTCCTATTCCAAAAGTATGCGCAGTGCATTCAATTCCTAATATCATGAAATAAAAAGATTTTTATTATTTATAAAAGCATCTTAATCAGAAATTATCTCATTGCAGCGTACCATTCATTCATGCCTGAAGTACTATATCTACTTGAGCATGAGTTAATCACGTTTAAGCTGGATTAGGCGCTGTTCAGCGCCATGTTTGTAAGAAAATGCTTAAACGAAGCGAAAATGCGATTTTGGAATTGCGATAGCAACCTCCTATCTTTTTTATTTTATCAAGTAAAATTTGAACTTCATTTAATCGTACAAGTTGAACGAAGTTTCAGCACAATTGCAACCAAAATCTATAAAAACTATCACTTATTAAGCTATTTATGGAAGAAAATAAGCAAATTACTCCATTAGAGATATATATTGAATTGAAAAACTTAGAGAAAGCCCTCCAAAAAAAAGGAGTTATCAGCCAAGTAGAATTATCTGAAAATAAGGATACAATATGGAATTGGCCGGAGCAAACTGAAGTTTTGGCTGATGAAGACCTATTAGCAGAAGACTGGCTTTCTCCTGAAGATGAGGAAGCATGGAAAGATTTGTAGCTGGAAATATTGTTGTAGTTCCTTTTCCATTTACTGACTTATCCTCAACAAGGAAAAGACCAGCTTTAGTTCTATCAAATCTTGAAAGTGACGATATTATAATTTGCGAGATAACATCTGTAATAAGAAAAGACAGATATGCTGTCCAATTAGAAAATAAAGATTTGGAATCTGGAAAGCTAAAAATCAATAGCATAATTAGACCGAACAGAATAGTAACAATACACAAAAGCAAAATAAACTATAAATTCGGCAGAATCAAAGATTCCAAATTGCAGGAAGTCCTAGAAAAGTTAAAGATAGTTTTTAACTTGAAATAAGCTGAAACTTAGGACAACCTGCTGTTTTTTCCCGAGAAAAATGTTTTAGGATAAAACAAAGTAGTTGCCGTTCAATGGTGATTAAGTGACCCGAATGGGAACGAGTGGGATACGAAAGCCCCTCGTGTATGTATCTGTATTTGAAAAGCCTTTCCTGAGTGTAATTTCTAAGCTATTTTTTATAATTAGAAGTTGTGGGTGGGAGGCTAGAATTTGGCGCGCGCAGCGTTCTTTATAGTAATTAGTTAATAGTAACAAAAATATAGGTTTAAATACATCTTTATTCTTCGGTTTATATGGCACAAACACTACAAGAACAAATTGAATCAATGAATCAAGATACTTTGAAAGATTTTAAAGTAACTGATTTTATAAAAAGACTTTCAGATGGAACTATAAATCCAGAAAGATTCAAACAATGGGTTAGAAACATTTATCCTACTGTTATAGGTTTTACAGATTCTCTTGAAGCAAACATGAGAAGAGCAGAGAGCACAATGCCTCAACTCGCCAAGAAAATGCAAAATCAATTAGTTGAAGAAAGAGAGCATAATAGAGTTTGGGAAAATTTCATGGTTTCCATAGGTTTAGATTATGGCTCTATAAATAAAGGATACAATCCAAATAATTCCATGAATGTGTTAAATAATTGGCTTTGGTCTGTTAATAGCAATCCCAATTATAGTATTCAAGAAGGAATTGCTTCCATATATGGTGTTGAAGCAGTATTACTACCAATAGTAGAACATTCACTAAAAGGAATAACTGGAGTGGCCAGAAGATGTTCTCCAAATTCAGATGTAAAATGGTTTCAAATACATACTGAAGGAGAAGAGAAAGAGCATGCAAAACAAGGGTTAGCATTCCTTGGAAGCTATAATGGAAGTCCAATTGCACAAAAGATTATTGATTCAATTAAAACTACGCACAGAGATTTCTTAGATACTGTTAAGACAAGTTAATTCTCTTTCTCGCGCGCCACTATTGGGCGGGAGGACAACTTCCGATATCGTTCACATCTTGACAATTTCGTTTAAGCAAGATTATACGCCGAATGGCGTAGTGTTTTTTGAAAAGGTTTAAACGGAATGAAAAATCAATTATGTAAATTGCCTATTTTATATGTTTTATCGACGGGCAACCGAAAGGCAAGTAAGAGATTTCGTTTAATCGTACAAATTGAACGAACTTTCAAAATAATATAGAAATCAAAT
>JBBSYH010000016.1:0-31080 GCA_038045365.1 Nanobdellota archaeon | reverse complement strand
AACTAATTTAAAACACTTTCCTTTTATCCTTTTACCTGACGCTAACTTTACAGCTCTTTTAAAACATAAATTTAAATATAAATAACCTCCTTAAAAAGAATGGAAAAACAATATTATGCAGAAATCGTTTTTAATAAAGAAAAACTAAGTGATGGCTCGCTGATTTTTGTAGCTCATTGTCCAACTCTTGGAATTAATTTAATTCTTCAACACTTTCTCCAGCACTTTCCTCGCAATCTTAAAATCCGCTCTTCTTTTTGTAACTCTCATTACCTCTCCCATCAAGAAATTAAACGCCTGCTTCTCTCCTTTCTTGTAATCTGCAACAGCTTTTGGATTTTCTCCAGCAACTTTTCTAATAATTCTCTCCAATTCCTCTCTGCCACTAATCTTCTCTTCCACATTTTCAGGCATAAAGCTTTTTGGATAGAATTTATTTAAGATTTGTTTCCCTTGCAACTCTGTAATTTTTCCTTCTTTCACAAGTCTAAGCAATTCAACAAAATGCTCTACTTTTATATCAACTTCTGCAAGCGTCTTCTTATTATAATTCAAAACACGCAACAATTCAACAGTTACCCATGACAAAACAAATTTTGCATCTATTTTTTCAGCAACGCTTTCATAAAATTCAACAATATCTATATTCTTCGTCAAAATATCAGCATGATATTTATCTATTTTATACTTAGTAATCAATTTCTTAAGTTTTTCATCAGGACTTTCAGGCAAAGACTTTTCTAAATCATTAATCATTCTTTTTTCAAGAACTATATGAATCAAATCAGGCTCTACAATAAATCTATAATCTTCTCCGCTTTCTTTCTCCCTCATTTTCATTGTTATTCCTTTTGCTTCATCAAACCTTCTTGTTTCTCTTTCTTTCCCCCCATCATGCCTTTGCCTTTCTAATTCATATTCAATCGCTTTTCCAATATTCTCCAAAGAATTAATGTTCTTTATTTCGATTCTCTCTGTCTTTCCAGGAATACTAACATTCACATCTACTTTAATTCCTGCGTTTGAGTCAACTGCTTTCAAATAAGAAAGGTTATGCAGTAATTTCTTAAGCCATTCAACAACTTCTTCGGCAGTTGAAAAATCAGGCTCTGTCACAATCTCTACAAGAGGCAAACCAGACCTATTGTAATCTACTTTCCCTGTATCTGGCTCCCACGAAGCAGGATCTTCTTCCAAATGCATGCTTGATATCTTTATTCCGTAAAACTCTCCTTTCATTCCAACAGGCAAAGCATGTTTTCCTGAAATAGTATTTTGATATCCTTTCGGTAAATCAGGCCAATCATAATGTTTTCTATACCACCTAAACTCTTCATTGATTTTGCATCCAAGCATCAATCCAATCTGCACTGCTTTCTCAACAGCACTTTTATTCGGCAGCATTGGCTTCGCTCCCGGCATTCCAGTGCACGTTGCGCACACGAAGGTATTCGGTCTAACATCCTTTTCTCTGTGTGCTGCACACCTACAGAATAGCTTCTCTTTCGTTTTTATATAACAATGCACTTCCAAACCAATCATGCCTTCCTGTATTTTCTGTATTGCGACAGTTTTTCCCATATATTATAAAATATAAAGATATTTTTAATACTTCCTACTTACCTCAAGGAATTTATCCTCTATATCAATCATAAACATTTTTTCTATGCCTAATTCTAACAACAAAATTCAATTTGATATATCTTATTTTAAGATAATTCCTAGTTCCTTTGCTACAGAATTTATAGAAAATACCCTTCCTTTCTTTATATCTTCCAATCCTTTTTGTATTTCTTCAATTTCGTTTAGAACACCATTAAGCACGCTATCATGAAATTGTCTTTCATATTTTTTTATATTCTTAAGTCGTTCAAGCGTGCTTTGATTGATTTGAATTGTTGTCTTTTCCATCTTATATAGATAATATAACTACTGTATAAGTCTTTCTGTCTATAATTTTAATACACTTTCTTCGCAAAAGTCTCAGCAACAAGCAGCGGAAAAACAATTGTTGCGTCTGCAAAAACTTTCACGCTCTCGCCTTCCGGCAAAATCTTCCCCCAAGAAACAGCTTCATCAGGCAGAGCTCCTGCATCGCTTCCATCAAATTCTTGCGCAGTATTAATATAAACTGCATAATCTGCTCCATTGCGCAGCATATTCGCATTCAAAATGCTATGCTTCACAACTCCGCTTCCCAAAATAATCACTCCGCTCTTCTTCAACCCAATAGTCGCATTGTTCAATCTTCTAGTATCTTCAACAATATCAATAACAAAATCATTTCTTTTGAAGCTGAAAAAATATATATTATCTCCAAGCGCTCCATCTGTCAATGCAGGGCAATAAACCGGAATCTTATTTTTCCATGCCCAATAATAAATGCTCTCTTTATTATCAATCTTCTCTCCCAATTTCCATATCAAATCGCTACCACAAAGTACTTTCCCTTTTTTCTTAGCTTCTTGATACAATTCCTCTAAAATAGGCTGTACAAACTTTTCAAATTCAACATATCTGTTGTTAGGAACAAATACATTTCCTATTCTGTTTATTCCCTTTTCCCGCAATTTTTTCCCAGATGCTTTAAAATCTCCAAGGACAAAATCACCAAGGCATTTTATAATGTCTTCTTCTACGCCTCCTGCAGTTGTCACAAGAAAACTCACTTTATTATGCTCAACTAAATATCTTATATTCTCTCTCAACCCAGAACTAATTATATTGCTTGTATATCCAAGAAATATGCTGGATTTATCCTCAATCATTTTATTTGTTATCTCTATTGCCTTAGCAAGATGACTTGCTTGAAATCCAACACCTCCATAGTTCTTCACAATTTCAGAATAATCAACGCCTTTATTAAAATCATATCCCTTTATCGCTTTTCCTGCCACTTCCTCGCCTTTTCTAAGCAAATTCTTCTTTGCTGTCTTTTCCCCATCCATTCAACTCAGTAATTTAGAGGATATATAAATCTTCATCTTATTTTAGAAATAATTGTCTTTCTTTTAAACATTCTGTATAAAATTCTCCTATAAAAATTTTTTAAAAAAAGTGGTGAAACTTCAATAAAGTTTGATAGAAAATTACTTGATATAAAATTTACAATGGAATATAACTATTGAAATCTACTTTCTACAGAGCCTACGAAGATTTATAAATTATCCAGAAATAATTGTCGTCTCCTGTAGAATCTTTTAGCTCCCGCCAAATCTTCTATGTCTTCTCCCAAACTCTTTTATTGCTTTTCTCAGCTCTTTTGCATTAAAATCTGGAAAATGAACATCTGCAAAATAAAGTTCTGCATATGTTGACTGAAAAGGCATAAACCCGCTCAGTCTCATCTCTCCTGAAGTTCTTATAATTAAATCAACATCAGGAATTCCATAAGAATCAAGATAATGCGTAAAATCTTCCTCATCTATTTTCTTAAATCCCTTCCTCAAAATTGCATTTACTGCTCTTAAAAGTTCATCTTTCCCCCCATAATCAAGGCAAAGTTGAACATTAAAATTCTCATATTCTTTGCTCTCTCTTTCAAGCTTCTCCAGTTCTTTTAACAGATTTCTTGGAATCCTGTCTTTCCTTCCAAGATGCCTGAATCTAATCTTTTTTGCATGCACTTCTTCTCTAAAATCTTTTATATTTTTTAAAATCATGGAAAAGATTGCTTTTACTTCAAAAGAATTTCTTTTCCAGTTTTCAGTAGAGAATCCCCATAGAGTAAGATATTTTATTCCAATCTTTCTTGCCTCATCAAAAAGTCCGCTCACATGCTGAAAGCTTGAAGAAGTATAATGTCCAAATTCCGGACTTGCTTTTTTTTCTTTTGCCCATCTCCTGTTTCCATCAGGTATAATAGCCACATGTTCTGGAATTTTTCCCAAATCCTCTTTGAAAAAATATTTCCATAAATTAATAAAACTTTTTGCCTGATCTATAAAAAAAGATTCTTCTTTTATAATGTCAAAATCCTTAAACTTTTGTGAAGGTTTTTTCCAATAATAATTAAGCCCTTTTACAAGAGAGAATCCTGGGCTTCCCTGTATCCACGTAAGAAATTCTTCCAGCTTTTCTCTCAAACCCTGGGCTACTATTTCTACATTTCCATCTGCCCTATTTAAAACAAACCCTTTCAAACCGTTCTCACGTGCTCTCGCTCTGACAATTTCCCTTAAATTCACTCCATGCACTCTGCCATAAACTCTAATCTGTATTTCTTCCATTTTCAATTCACTTCTTTCTCAAGCGCATTTTTAAATTTTATCAAGTCCTCGCTTCTTATTCTCGCTCCAACTGCATTTCTATGTCCTCCTCCAGAAGCAAGCTCAAATTTCTTAATTATTTTGCCAAATATTCTTCTTATATTATTGCCTCTCAAAGAAATATTAGAAACTCCCCCTTTTATATAAGCAACACAAATGTATTTTTTAGGATAGTAATATGAAAGTTCGTTTGAAATTTCTGAACTTATGCCGAGCTCCCCAGAATAATAGAAAAAAATGAGATTTCCGGAAATATTCTCTTTTGCTTTTTCAATTAAAGCATTGTATTTTTTTCGTGTTTCAAGACATTTTTCCCTAAAAAACAAATTTCCCTCGCTTTCCATAAAAACATCTGCAAGGCTTGGGCAGGATATTAAAAAATTTTGCATTAAAACAACATTTTTTGTAGTATCTTTTAAACCGAAACCCAATGATTGGGCAATTCTTCCTACTTCAGTTTTATAATAAGCATCAAAAGGTTTTCTTATTCCTTCTTTCCAATATTCCGGATAATGCTTTGCAAAATCCTTGGCAAAATCAGGCATATAGTGATCTGCAATGCATCCCATCATCGCTATCCATAAATCTTCCTTCCTCTTCGTTATTTTATAAATAAGATATGTAACAGGCTCTGAACTATTATTCTTTCCTTTGTTCCTTGTAGGATTATATATGTGCAGATTGTGAAACTCATTCTTGAACTTAGTATCATGATGATCAATCCATACAACTGGAACATTTACCGCTTGAACATTTTCTAAAAATTCCCTTGATACAACAGGTTTATCAAGAATAAAAACATAATCAGAATTAAATTCATGTACTTTTCTAGCATATTGAAGATTCAAATCAGGATAATTTTTCACTGCAACTCCTTTTCCTTTTCCTAAAAATCTTCTTAACAATAAAAAACTGCACAATCCATCTGCATCATTATCATAATAAAAAACAGGGTTTTGGCATTTCTCAAAATGCTCTTTTAATTCATTTATTTGCTTTTTAGTCAACATTGAAAAACTAAAAAAACAGCTTATTTAAGCCTTCTTACTCAGTCATAAAAGTCAAACTGCACTTTATATTCTGCAAAACAAAAATGTTTATATACCATCCAAAAATAATATAATCATGAACAAATGGGCAGAACTTTTGATTGGACTAATTTTCCTTATTGCTGCTGTCGCAGTTTCAATACAAAATTACTACAATCTTGGCTCATCAGCAGTTACATTTTTTAAAGGCGGGCTAGTCTGGGCAGTTGGAGGATTAGGCGCACTCTTATTGCTTCTTGGAATTTCTGATCTAAAAGGATGATTCACTCATGAAAATCTCTAAATACTGTTTCTTCCAGTTTTCAAAATGGAAAAATTAAGAAGAGTACTTGATATATACATAACAGATAATCAAGATTTTATCATCGCTGATTCAAAAAAAAGAATAAGAAACAAATATTCTCTAGAATATGAGAAAAAACAGCTAAAATATGATGAAATAAAAAAAGAAATTAAGATAATGGATATGCAAGATAGAAAAAACTCTTCCCATAAAATCTCAATAAAAAATATCTGTCAAATAACAGAAAATGAATATCTTCAGCTCTTAAGTCAAAGAAAGGAAGAAGTACTATCTGGCTGGACAGAAAGAAGAAAAATACTTGAAATAATGAACCCTTATATTAACGTAGGCATTTGTATTCCGGAACATATAATAAAAGAAAGGGATGAAAAAATAAGCTCAATTCCCAAGCCAGCCTCTCTTCTTGAACTAATATCAAAAAAATCAAGCTCTAACAATGAAATTTCCTATTTCTTTCTTTCTCTTATAACTGCCCTTATATTTCTGCTAAGTTGAACCATTGAATCTTCAAGCTGTTTCTTATTTTTTGTCCCAGTGCACACTAGCTTTCCGTTTGAAAACAAAAGAAAAGTTGCAGTAGGATCTACAAGTTTATAAACAAGCCCAGGAAATTGCTCTGGTTCATACTCTGTGTTTTCAAGTTGAAGAGCAAGAAGATTAAGATTCAAATTTAAGTCAATGCTTCCTGAAGCTACAATATTTTGTACTGTTATTTTTGGTTTGTCTGTTATTTTAACTCCTATTTTTGCTATTTGTCTAATTACGGCGTTTATCACTTCTTTAACTTGGGATACGCTCTTAGTCCCAGTGCACACAAGATTTCCAGAAGAAAAAACAAGAACTGCAGACTTCGGCTTGTCTATCCTCAAAACAAGTCCTGGAAATTGCTCTGGATTATATTCAGTATTGCTTTGCGTTCTTGCTAACTTAGTCAAAGATACTTCTTTTCCAAGAGAAGTAGTTGCAACTATATTTTGTACTTTAAGATTTGATTTTACCATTTACTGCTCATCATTTATAAAGCAATTTTATTTATAAAGCTTCCGAATTAAAAATTTCATCACATTTTTCTGTATCTTTCTTTCTCAGCTTCCCTCTTTATATCTTTCAGAGTTGCAATATCACCTATATCTCTATCAATTCTATAATTAATAATTCTTGGAAATCTCAAGGCATATCCTGCGCTATAACTTGGACTAGATTGAATATTCTGATATGCAACAGAAACGACAATTTTTGGGTTTACTATAACTTTCTTTCCTTCTTCTTTCACAATAAGGGATTTAAGCAGTTTCGTCATCTCTTCATAGCTAGTTCCTTCTCCTTTTTCCTTTAATCCTGAGCTCACCATTCCAACTTCTAGAAATTTTCCTTCATGAGAACATGCAACAATATAGCTTGTAAGCCACCCTGCTCTTTTTCCAGATCCATATTCTGCTCCAACAATCACCAAATCTAAATCTGCTGCAATAGGTTTCAGCTTCACCATATATCCTGTCCTTCTCCCAGGTTTATAGGGTGCATCAAGCTTTTTTACAATTATCCCCTCTTCTCCTATTTTAAGTGCATTCTCATAAAACTCAAGTGCTTTTTTCTCATCATCAGTAAATAATATAAAAGAAGGTCTTATCTTCATATTTTCTATCTTTACAATCTTTTCAACAATTTTCCTTCTTTCAGAGAAAATCTCTTCCAACAAACTCTTCCCATTGTAATAAATTATATCAAAAACATTTATTTCTACAGGAAGCTCTAAAATAAGTTTTTCTATATCGTATTTTCTTTTTATTCTTTGGCTTATTGATTCAAATGGCTCGTATTTTTTTGTCTTTGGATCATACCCAACAACTTCACTATCCAATATAAAACTATCTCCTTTCACATTCTTTCTTACTGTTTTTACAACATCAGGAAACTGCAAAGTCACATTTTCCAGATTCCTTGTAAACAATTTTATCTCTTCCCCATTCTTGTTAATAAGCATCCTAAAACCATCATATTTGTGCTCTAATGCTGCAGGTTTTCCGCATATTCTGAATGCCTCGCTTATCTCTTCAACCTTTACAGGCAGCATTACCTTATTCGGCCTTCCTGGAACTATATTTATTTTTCTAATTTCTTCCTCTCCTTTTGCAGCAGCATCAAAAACTAGAGCGAAATCATTTGCAAGATTATAAGCATACTCTATTTTTTCTTTCATTTCTCCATCATAATACGCCTTTACAATAGCGCCTATAAGCAAGGCATCTGCAACTCCAACTCTTAATTCTCCAAGTAAAGTTCTGATAATGTATCTGGCCTCTCTGCCTGAAGCAGAAGTAAGCAACTCAGCAACAAAAGAGATTCTTTTATCAACAGCTCCTTTTCCCGCGACATCTAAAATTTTCTGCAGGTTTTCAAAAACTTTTCCCACACTAAGTCGTGATGAAAAAAGAACATTCTGTCTTCTCTTCTCTGCAAGTTCAAAAGCTATATCTCCTAAATCCCCGGATTTCTTATAAATTTCCATTATTTTCTCGCTGTTGACTCCATAAGCAAATTTTATTGCCTTCATAACAGACTGTTGCGATATTCCAAATTCTCTAGTATCATAATCTGGTAGAACTTTGCCCCTCAGTAAATATATCCACTTGCTGTTTCCTTGCTTGTGAAGGTTTTTTAAAAAATCCGCTAATAAGTCCACTTTCTCCAGTTTCTTGCTTGTAGAAAATAACTTTTCATACAAATCAATAAATTCACTATACTTCATTCACTCACAAAGAAAATACTCTATATAACGATTGTGCAAGTCTCTCAGAACTAAATCCACCACTTCTTTTTTATCCCTTCATTTATAATCTGAAAATCTAGAGATTTTTCAGGCAGACTTCTGTGTTTCCTCAAATAAGCAGTTCTTTTTCCGTTTTCATGCACTAGTTCAATAAGGCATTTTCCCCAATAATACATTATATCTCCTCCGACTATTTTTATTTCGTCTTCTGACTTATAAACTTGGCTTGTAACAATTATAGGAATTCCTTTTTTCCTTGTAATTTCTGCAAGTGTTTTCATCTGCCATGCAAGTTCAGCATTTATCTTTTTTATTTCTCCGTCGCCTTTTTGCCTTGCAACAGCCAAATCAAGCCTGTATAATATAGTCATTCCATCAACAATAAGCATGCTCACTTCATCCTTCAGATAACTAGAAAGTTTCTTAAAAACTTCTTTTTGCTCATGAAAACTGGTTGGTTTTAAAAGAAGAATGTTTCTTAAGGTTTCTTCATAATTATCTGGAGCAAGCTGCTTTATCCTCTCAGAGCTAAATCCTCCCTCGCTGTCAATAAAAATAACCTTGTTTCCTTTTTTCGCTTGTGAAACTGCAGTCAGCATGCAAAAATTAGTCTTTCCACTTCCAGCTCCCCCGTATATAATGCTGACTATATCGTTTTCATACCCTCCAAAAAGCCATTTATTCAAATCATAGCTTCCAGCAGAAACTCTTGCCATGTTCTACAAGAAACTTCTAAGTATATAAAAATAATCAATGTAAAAAATAGGTATCGCACATCATTCAAATTTTCTTTATTTCTTCATTTTTTAACTGCTTTAACTATCTTGTTGCAGTCTTTCTTTATCGCAGTAACAGCATTGCTAATAGCTTTTTTTACAGTGTTGTCGGAACTCTTTATTTTAAATAAAAGCGGTTTCGAAGGATGTTCTCTCCTCCATGCAGCAAAGTCAGCTCCATTTTCATATAAGTAAACCCTCAATATCTCTGCTATTGTTAAATTATCAATCTTTAGATCAATTTCATGTTTATCAGAGTTTAAAATTTCAATTTTCATAATAACAATATTTCTTGCTTATTTATAAAACTTTCTCTCACTCTATAATTTCTATTTCGTCACCAAATAATCTTTCAGTATTCTCTTCTTTTCCTTTGATGTTTTCTTCTCTCTTTTCAAGCATCTCTTTTGCTGACTTAGAATAATCCTTCCCGTCTTTTCTTAGATTTATGCCCAAATACTGCTCTACTTTGCTGATTAGAACATAATCATCCGAAGGCAGAAGGCCGTTTTCAATTAATTTTACTGCTCCCTCTGAAACTCCCAAAGCAGCAGCAAACTGTTTTCTAGTCATATTGCTTTGCTTCCTTTTTGAAGAAATCTGCCAATGAAAATTATCTACCAATGTAGCAATCACATTATTTTTATTCTTCAATGGCTTCCTAAAAGTGTCAATTCCAAAAAGCTCCCATTTTTCTTTTTCAGGCGCTTTTTTTGGATACTCTGCTCTAGACTGAGGCCTCCTCAATATTGGAAGTCCCTCTCGAAAAGCATAATCTTCGGAAACTCTAACTATTTTTCCACTTTCAATCGCCTCTACAAACCTCACCTGTATTTCCATAAAATCCCTAAAACCTTATAGTATTTATTCTTTACTGCTCTTGATTACAATGTTTTCTAAATCATCTAAAGTTATTATATAATCAATTAAATGCTCTTCGTCTATGAAAATTACTGGGCTTTCTTTGATGCCATAGTTTTTAATGATTAAATCAAGTGATGAAACATTCATATTTGTTGCAATAGGTATTAAAAGTATATTGTTAGTATGCCTATCTTTTAAGTCAAGTAAGAGTCTAGAATAAAAAGACTGTTTTGCTTTGACTTCTATATCTTCAGGCGCATATTCATAAAGATAAATTATTCTATGAAATATATGGCAATAACTCATCTATGTTGCTTACTTTAGCAAAATAACTCTCATTCACAAGCACTATGGGTGCTTCCTTTACTCTATACTTCTCTTTTAACTCTCTTATCAATTCGCTCTTGAGATTATAATCAAATGAATATATCATAACTTTTTCGGGCGACTTTCGCTTTAAAGTACTCAACACAAAACCAACACGCTCACTTTCATCTTTGTGCTCTTCTTTATTCGAATAAAAGAACAAGATAGGTACAAATGGTATTTTACACTGCTGCTGGAAAAGCTTTACTAGCTCTAAATGACGCACTTCCAGTTCATTATACGAACTCTTTTGCTCTAGCACGCGGGCGTCGTTCTTCCCAAAGCGAGTTTCAAGTAAGCTCAGCCTCCATCCAACACGATCAAGCTTCTCAGATGCTTGCACCAATACAGAAACATCGCAGCTTTTCTGTAGTATAAGTAAACTATCAAAATCACTGATATATGTCCTGATAATGTTCTGCTCTGCCACAGTTTCTTCATAATTTAGATATGATATAGAATAAACTGCCAGGAATACTGCGACAAAAAGTGCTGTTGCCATCACTAAAGCTAAGAGATACCTGCTTATAGGAACACTCTGTCCGGCAGCTTGTTTAATGTCTTCCATGTTTCTCCTCCCGCCATACTACTTTACGCTTAAATAAATAATATAAAAAAGAAACAATCCACCAGAATGAATATAAAAATCCATATAGGGTAACAAAAAATATAAAATCAAATGCGATACCCTCGCTGTACTTCATCTGTTTCCGCGAGAAGTACATATAAAAAGCAAGCAAAAATACAAAGACAAAGCCAATAAGAAACACCGGTGAGCTGAATAACTGATAAAAAAACTGCTTAATAAGATAAAAATTAAGCTCAAAAGCATCATTAAAACGAAAATTAATTGCCTGAAGCGATAATAAATCATCACGCACATCAAACAAAGTACGTATAACCAAATAGATAGTAACTATCACTGCTAAAACAATAGTTGAAACTGCAACAGGTAAAACCAACGCTCCTAAAGGTCCTCTCTTAAAACCAAAAAGATTTCTATATTGCCATAAATTATGAATAAGTCCTATATACCATCTCCTTCTCTGCACCATTAAAGCCCGAAAAGTACGCGGCGCAATAGTATAGACTACTGATTTAGGCGAATTCTCAATAATATAATGCTTATGCTGGATGCGCAAGGCTATCTCTAAATCTTCTGTGATATTTTTCTCGTCATAACCTCCATGTTTCTTAAAAAAGCTTTTACGATATGCAGAAAATGCCCCGGGAGTAATGTGAATAGCATTCATAGTTGCAAAACTTTTGCGCAAAAATACGCCCATATAATATTCAATGTGCTGAATACGCTGCAAAATGCCGCGCGGCTTAAATACTCCCATAGAAGGTGTTACTGCCATTACTTTTGGATTATCAAAGAAAGCAATCATCTTCTTAAGAGCATCTGTCTGCACAAAACTATCTGCATCCATTGAAACAATAATATCCCCGCTCGCGTGCTTAATACCTAAATTAAGAGCAGAACCTTTTCCACCGTTAGGCTTCGTGAACACAAGTACTTTAGAGTACTTCTTTAACATAAAACGCCGGGCAATCTCGTATGTCTTATCTTTGCTGCCGTCATCTACAACAATAATCTCAAGTTTATTTTTTGGATAATCAAGCTGCAGCGCAGAGTTAATAGTCCTTGCAATACTTTTCTCCTCGTTGTATGCAGGAATTATAATACTCACATTTCTTTCTGTACTCTCTCTATCAAGAGGCTTCTTTTTATAATAAGTAAACAAACTAATAGCATAGTAAGATGTTGCAAAAAATCCGATGAATGCAAGAGCATACACTAAAAAATCATAGAGCTCCATAGTCTTAGGGAGCTCCTGTCTCTGATTTATTACTCTCCAATGTATTGAAGTGAAAGTACTCGTGAAACTCCTCAGTTAATGTTAATTCAGCAGTATGCCCTATGCGTTTCTTGTTTACAAGACCCATCTCCACAAACTTTAGAATATGCTCATATGCCTTGTTTCCTCTTATCTTCACAAGCACGCTCTGTTTCATTGGTTGTTTATAAGCTAAAATTGCCAATGTTTCCTGCTCAGCTTTACTGAATTCTGCGTTTCCTGTTGCAAGTCTATTAACTATCCAGGTATACTCTTGAACTACATCCATTTTCCATAAATTATTTTGATTCACTATTTCAATTCCTGAATTTCTGTATTTTTCGCTTAAATCTCCCAGGATCTTTTTAAGAAGTATTGGGTTTACATCAGTCAATGCTACAAGCTCCTGAATAGTCAAAAATTTCCCAGAAACAAAAAGTGTTGCTTCAACCTTTTTGGTACTCTCTTCCTCTATTGCTTCGTCAATTTCATCTGCGCTTTTCTTGCTTATATCCATTCTCTATTATAAAAACTCACAAGTTTTAAACTTATTTATAAAAAAATATGAACATCCCTTCTATAAGTGAAGCAATAATAAGAAGGGGCAAAATAACAAATAAGAAAACTTTCATTGACAATAAGAATCTTCTCTTGATATCTTTAAACAAATTCTCAGAAAAAATAAACATTCCTAATTTTATCCCTAACCCTATAGAGATGAAAACAGCGGGTAGTTCAAATATACCATGTGGAAGAATCCTCCAAAACTCTCCAACTCCGGTCAATTCATAAATCCGTGCAAACACATACCCTAAAACAGCTCCATTTGCTAAAACCATAATTATTGGAATTATTCCGAATAAAATGCCGGATACTATCGCTATAAATGATATTTTTAAATTATTAAAAAAAATGAAAGCAATAAGTCCTGGTACACTCATATCTCTAGTCTTATCTACAAGCTTTCTTAACTCTTCATCAAAAATAGAGAAAACATCCGGATAAAGAAAAGCAAAAATAGCAGAAAAAATAAATATTAGCGTCGATATATAAATATAATATCTGCTATTTTTTATATATGTAAAAGCCTCGCTATAGTACTTCCTTATTTTATTTTCCTTAGTCATTTAAAATACCTCTCAAGCATCATTACTTTTCTCTTGTATTTGATCCTTAAATAATATCCGTATGCCATTCCAGCCATAAACCCTCCAAAATGTGCGACATTCCCGATAGGCAGATTTGCAGCAAGGGCAACTATCCATGTTAGTGCCAATACCAAAGGAACCATTATATAAGCTGGAAGTGAAAAAAAAGGCAGAAATATTATTTGAAATTTTATTTTTGGAAGAAGTAGCATGAAAAGCCCTGCTATTCCAAAAATTGCTCCTGAAGCTCCAACCATCTCAACATTCGGAGAGCCAAATACTCTTTCCCAAAAACCGTGTCCAAAATAACCTGCCATCACAACTGACAAAATCCCTGCAAAAATTCCTGCACATAAATAAAACAAAATATATCTTTTTTTCCCTATTATTTTTTCACACAGGCCTCCTAACGAAAACAATGCAAACATATTTATAAAAAGGTGAAAAAAGCTCCCATGGACAAAAATATGAGTAACAAGTGTCCATATATAATTCCCTTCTAAAATGTTTTTAGGTTTTAAAGCAAAATAGCTGATAGAATTCTGATTGGCATAATACGCTAAAATGAATAATATATAGGCAATTACACTAATCAAAATAATCCAATTAGTAGCAGATAATCTTTCAATTAGACTTTCCCTTTTTTCAAAAAATCTTTCCTGCATTTATCTTTTCCTTTTTTTATTTTTGGCTTTCTTCATTTTTCTTTTCCTCATTTTCTTCTTCTTTTTAACTTTCCTGGCTTTTTTATTTGTCCTTTTATCTGCTCTTTCTTTATTTTTGGCTTTCTTCATTTCTCTTTTCCTCATTCTCTTTTTAGCTGCTTTTTCTTGTGCTTTTCTCTTTTCATCTGCTTTCATCTTCCTTATCTTATCCTTTTCCACTTTTTGTCTTATAATTTCAAGTTCTGCTTCTACATCTTCAAGCATTTTTTCATTCTTCATAATTTCTTTTTCAAGACTAATCAATTCTTTTGAGTTGTCTTTCATTTGCATTATCTCTCCACATTCCAAACAGGTATACTCCTGGATTAATGCGTGTTCTTCATTAAGTTCAATTCCGCAATTCAGGCAATGATAAAATTTTTCTGTCTTTTTAATATTTAATTGATTCTTCATATTTTCAATTTCTCTTTTTATTATATCTTTAAACTTGAAGAGGCTTTTATCCTCATTTAGTGTCCAGTAATAAACATACCACCCTCCTTTTTTGCTGTCCTTTTTTCTTACAAAATTAACAAAGTCCTCATCTGCAAGTTTGTAAAGAAGGTTCCGTGTCTGATTAATAGTCAGATTAAGTTTTTTTGCAATTAAAAATTCATTTACCTTTTTCTTTCCAAAAAGTAAGTCTACCATATTCTTTGCTCTTTCTCCTATCAACATCGAAGCTATATACTTTAGAAGTTCAATACGCATATATTTTCTAAAACAATTGAATTAAAAACTTTTCTAATTGCTTGTTACTATTCTATAATTAATATAAAGCTATATAAATTAATTTAAAAATCTACAGTCATGTTCTGGAATAAAAAAGAAGAAAAAAAGAATCTGCCAGACTTGCCTGCAGAGCCTATCTTCAACAATTCTCTCTCTCCTCCAAAAAAAGAAAACCATAATTCTCCAGAAAATCATGCGCTTCCGTCTTTTCCAGATTCTCCTATGGAACAAGGATTTTCACAATCAGCTATAAAAAATGCAATTGCGAATGATGAACCACCAGAAATTAACGAAGTAGAAGACACAGAAATTCCAAAAATAAAAAAATCCTTCAAGACAGTTGAAATAAGTGACTCATTTCCTCAACCAAGTAAGATTGAAGAGCCAAATAAAAATCTTGTCCCTTCTCCTTCTTATCAGCATCCCAAATCTCAGGAAATTTATATAAAAATAGACAAATATCGCTCCGTAAAAATAGCTCTTAATGAAATAAAAACGCAATTAGAGGATATAGACGACCTTCTAAAAAAAATAAGAGAAACAAAATTGCGTGAAGAACAGGAGCTTTCTTCATGGGAAAAAAGCATTGTTTCTGTAAAATCACGTATAAAAGATGTAAATGATAACATCTTTGAAAAATTATGACATCTGAACACATAAAACTTAGTAAGGCAGAAATTATCTACAGCCAAAAAAATCTACTTGAATCTACAATAGATTTGTTAAAAATAACTAAAAAATACAAAGAATACCAAAATCTAAGAAAAAATGAACTGGCAATGAAAATACTTCTCAAAAACAAAATTGAATCTCTTCAAGATTCTCTTGCTCTTTTAGATAAACTTCTGCCAAAAACCTCTCATGATATAGAAAATATATCTGCAGAAAAAAAATATCTGGCAAGAGAAAAAATGGACCTTGAAGACGAAATAGAATCAATAAGAAAAAAACTTTCAATGCTCCGCTAAATATATAAAATAACACTAATTTTATTAACCCTTGTTCTTCTTTATCTTAATGATGAAAATTACAACTCGTCAAGCTCTCATCAAAGCATATATTGATTTCTTTAAAAGCAAGAATCACAAGCACATTCCTTCCTCTTCTCTAATCCCTGAAAACGACCCAACTGTCCTTTTTACAACCGCAGGCATGCATCCTCTTGTCCCTTACCTTTTAGGCCAAAAACACCCATTAGGAAAGCGCCTTGTCTCTGTCCAGAAATGCATTAGAACGCAGGACATCGACAATGTCGGCGATCCCTTTTACCACACATTCTTTGAAATGCTCGGTAATTGGAGTTTAGGAGATTATTGGAAAGAAGAAGCAATAAAAATGAGCTTTGAATTCCTCACAAAAATCTTAAAAATACCAAAAGAAAAGCTTGTTGTTTCTTGTTTTGCAGGAGATAATAGTGCTATCAAAGATGAGGTATCAGCAAAAGCCTGGATGAAACTCAGTATTCCAAAAGAAAGTATCTCTTTCCTACCAAAAGAAAATAATTGGTGGAGCCCTGCCGGTCTTTATGGTCCATGCGGTCCTGACACAGAAATGTTTTATTGGATAGGAAAAACAAAAGCTCCAAAAAAATTCAATCCAGATGATGAAAACTGGGTAGAAATTTGGAATGATGTTTTTATGGAATATAATAAAGATAAAAGATTAATCTTGGTTGATGGGATGCATTGTCTTTATGATAAAGATTTTAATCTTAATCAAGAATTATTAAATTTAATCAACAGCTTTAATAGTCACAATATATTAGTTGTAAACAAGTTTAGAAAAAAAGGCCTAGATTTAGTAAAAAAGTCTAGTCTAGGAAGGAATTCTAATTGGGAGGCTTTTTCATTAGAAGAAAATGAAATAAATAAAGATAATCCAAAATATTTTAAAGAGCTACTAAAGAAATTCAACCTCAAACCTGAAGAAGTTATGTATTTTGACCATGACAAAAAGAACGTTGAAACTGCACAAAGATTAGATATTCTATCTAAACATTACACAGACACAAAATCAATAAAGGAATTCGTAGAAAAAAATCTCTTGGGATTTTTCCAGCTAAAGCAAAAAAACGTTGACACTGGCATGGGAGTAGAAAGAACACTTGCAGTTCTTAATAACTTACAAGATAATTATCAAACATCTCTGTTTTTACCAATAATCAAAGAAATAGAATCTCTTTCAAATAAAAAATATGAAAAAAACAAAGAAGAAACAAGAGCAATGCGCATCATAGCTGACCATATTAAAGCAGCAGTCTTCATTCTCGGAGATGAACGCTCTATCAAATCATCTAATATAGGACAAGGTTATGTTTTAAGAAGATTAATCAGAAGAGCAATCAGGTATGGAAAAATTCTAGGTATTAAAAAGAACTTTACATCAAAAATAGCAAAAGCTATTCTCTCTATCTATCCAGATTACCAAGAATTGCATAGAAATTATAAATTCATAGAATCTGAATTAGTTCAGGAAGAATTTCGTTTTAATTTAACATTAGAAAAAGGCCTCAAAAAATTCAATGAAATTGCAAAAGAACACAAGGGTATAATTACAGGCAAAGATGCTTTCCTTTTATTTCAAAGCTATGGCTTTCCAATTGAAATAACAGAAGAGCTTGCAGACGAAAAAGGCATTAAAGTTGATTTAGAAGAATATAATGCTGAATTCCGGCGCCATCAAGACCTAAGCAGAACAGCATCATCTGGAATTTTCAAATCTGGCTTAGCTGATGAATCAGAAACTTCTCGTTGTTTACACACTGCAACCCATATTTTAAACGAAGTTCTCAGAAAAATTCTTTCCAAAGATATAAAGCAAAAAGGCTCTAACATCACTCCAGAAAGATTAAGATTTGACTTCAATTTCCCACGCAAACTAACTCCGGAAGAAATAAAAAAAGTAGAATCTCTAGTAAATGAAAAAATATCCTCTGGATTAAACGTAATTAGAGAAGAAATTCCTCTTCAAGATGCTCTTTCTTCAGGAGCGCAGTCAGAATTCGGTGCAAAATATCCTGAACTTGTTTCTGTCTACACTATAGAAGATAAAAAAGAAAAATCCGGTTGGTTTTCCAAGGAAATCTGCACAGGCCCTCATGTCAGCAACACAAAAGAAATCGGAAACTTCAAAATCATTAAAGAAGAATCCGTATCTGCAGGAATTAGAAGGATAAAAGCTGTTGTGGAAAATTAGTTTCTATCAGCATCATTCTAACATAAGAAAGATACATATCAAAAACATTATTTTTTAAAGATTTATATATATTCATCAATATTATCTTTTCAGCTTACAATAGAATAAACTCCTAAAGCAAGAGCAACAACCAAAAGATAGATTCCAAGCCACCTCAGATTCTTTCTATTGTTTAATATATAATTAAATGAAAAATGCATTGCTCCTAAGCTGACAAAAAAAGAAACCAAGGCAGCCCATATTAGTTCACTTGGCAGAGTATTGTTGCCCACTAAAATTATATTTGCTCCTAATATTATCGGTATAGATAAAAGATAAGAAAATTTTATTGCTTGTTTTTCATTAAGTCCGGCCAACAATCCAGCAGTTATCGTTGAGCCGCTCCTTGAAACTCCTCTGAATAAAGAAAAAATTTGCATTAATCCTACAAAAATAGCCCCTAAAAATCCCAGTTTTTTCACTTTTGCTGGGGCGCTTGATCCAATAAAGAGTATAATCGAACTAATTAAAAAACCCAAAGCAAGCATTATCCAATTTCCAGAAACAGAAATAATATTATGAAAAAATAATCCTATAATCCCTGCCGGAATGCTCGCTATAATTAAAAAAATGCCGATTTTTCCATTCTCACTCTTAAAATTCAAATTTAGCAAATCACGTAAAATATCAACGATATCCTGTCCAAAATAAACAAAAACAGCCATTAATGTCCCAAAATGCAATGCAACTTCAAAAAACAATCCCCCATCATACCCTAGTAGTTTCTCAAATATAACTAAATGACCTGAACTAGAAATAGGCAGCCATTCAGTAATTCCTTGAACTACAGCTAATATTAGCGCAGCAATAAGTTCACTCATCTGCTTCAATAATAAATAAGGCTAATAAACCTAATGTTAAAAGAAATTTCCTGTCCAAAAAAATTGCCATAAAAACCACTACAAATGAAAACTTATAGCCTCTTTGATAAAGGCTATTTTCTATGTCACAATTGCCTGCAATACCAGCATAGCAAAACATTTGAATTGCTTAATGCCTCAATCAACCCCATATTCATTCTCTCCTCGCTGATTTCACTTAGGTCATACCTTAGGTCAAACAGTTCCCCGCATTTCCTGCATTGCGCTGGTATTGCACAAATTGCTCTTTCCATGATTTATCAAACAAAAATGCGCTTATATATTAATATAAACTAAAAGATATTTTTTTCACAACAATTATCCTTATATACCAAGTCACTCCTTAAAGACAATCTAGCCTTTTTAAATAATTTTTAAAGCGTTTCACTTGTAAAAGACAAACTTCAAAAAATCCGACGTATAATTAATAAAAAAGATAACTACTCTATAATATTAATCTGCATAAATCCCTGGCTTTCCAGGCTTAGCTTTCCCTGCTTTCCCTTCAGGATCATATTTTTTCTTGTCATTCACAGCAAAAACCATAACTTCTTTCCCAACTCTTTTGCTCAAAGCATCTGCATCGTAATATTCTTTTTCATTTGGAAGCGTATATAAATAAATTTTCTCGCTCTCTTCACCTTTCTTCTCCTTGATTATTTTTAGTACATTTAAAATATCGTCAATTGTCTTTTCAACTGCTTTCTCAACACTCTCTATTTTCTCATTTATCTTGGAAGCATCATATCCTCTCCATTTCTGCTCAGCAACAAGCCCTTTCCCGCCAATTTTGCTCCAGATTTCCTCTGCAACATGAGGCATGACAGGAGAAATTGCCAATGTCAAAGAAATCAAAACTTCTCTTGGAATTTCCTTTCTATTGCTCAAATAATTAACAAATTCCATAAATCTTACAAGCCCTTTGTTAAATTCAAAATTTTCATATCCGTTCTCTAACGCTCTCAAAGTGAAATTCAATTTATGCTCCATTAAAGTATCACTTTTACCTCCTGCTTTTTCAGCAAGTTTCATTAATTTATTCGTCACTCTAAAAGCTCCTTCTATTCCATGCTCATCCCATTCCATATCCTTATCAGACCCAGAAACAAAAAGCAGGAACAATCTAGCGCTGTCAATTCCATATTTCTTTGAAACTTCTTCCGCAGTTACTGCATTTCCATTGCTCTTGCTCATTCTCTTGCCATTTTTATGAACAATTCCTTGATTGAACAATCTCATAAAAGGCTCATCAACTTCTATTAACTTCAAATCTCTCAAAAACTTTGTAAAAAATCTTGCATAAAGGAGATGTAATACGGCGTGCTCAATTCCCCCTATATACTGCTCAACAGGCATCCAATAATCAGCATTTTTTTTATCAAACATCTTTTTATCATTCTTATTATCCAAATATCTCAAGAAATACCAGCTTGAATCAAAAAAAGTAGCCATTGTGTCAGTCTCTCGCCTGCCCAGTTTACCGCATTTCGGACATTTCACACTGACAAATTCTTTATTTGTTTCAAGTGGGTTTCCTTTCCCTGAAAACTTGACTTTTTCAGGCAGTAAAACAGGCAATTCTTTTTCCGGCACAGGAACAATTCCGCAATCCAAACAATAAACAATAGGAATAGGCGTCCCCCAATATCTCTGTCTTGAAATCAGCCAGTCTCTTAATTTATATTGGATAATTTTTTTTCCTTTTCCTTTTGTTTCCAATTCTTTTGTAATTCGCTCTTTTGCATCTTCACTAAACAATCCATTAAACTTGTCTGAATTAATTAATTTACCAGTTCCAGTATATGCTTCATCTCCAGGAACATTAGTCATTGGTTTAATTACCCTCTTTATCTGAATTCCATACTTCTTAGCAAACTCAAAATCTCTCTGGTCATGAGCAGGCACACCCATAACTGCTCCTGTCCCGTAATCAGCAACAACAAAATTCGCAGCATATATTGGAATTTTCTCTCCAGTCAAAGGATGTAAAGCATATTTTCCTGTAAAAAATCCTTCTTTATCTTTGCTCAAATCAAGCTTCTGTGAAGCAGAAACTTTTTTCCTGAACTTTTCATAATCCTGCTCATACTTGCTTCCTGAAACAATTTCCTTAACATCAGAATGCTGGGCAGAATAAACCAAAAAAGTCACTCCAAATAGAGTATCTGTTCTGGTTGTAAAAACTTCTATTTTCTTTTCAGAATTTTCAATCTGAAAAATAATCTTTGTCCCTTCACTTTTCCCAATCCAATTTCTCTGCATTTCTTTTACTCTCTCAGGCCATTCAATTTTCTCCAATCCCTGAAGAAGCTCATCTGAATAAGATGTTATCTTCAAAAACCACTGCTCAAGATGCTCAATAATTGCCTCGCTCTCGCATCTCCAGCATTTTCCATCAATAACCTCTTCATTTGCAAGAACAGTATTGCAGCTAGGACACCAATTAACAGGAGCTTTCTTTCTGTAAGCAATTCCTTTCTTAAGCATCTGCAAAAATATCCACTGATTCCACTTATAATATTCAGGATAGCAGGTAACTATTTCTCTCTCCCAATCATAGCTCAACCCAAGCTCCTTCATCAACTTTTTTATAGTTTTTATTGCATGCTCTGTATATTTTTTAGGATGTATCTTTTCCTTTATTGCCGCATTTTCCGCAGGAAGTCCAAAAGAATCAAATCCCATAGGATAAAGAACATTAAATCCCTTCATTCTTTTATATCTTGCAATTAAATCCCCAATTGAATAATTCCTGACATGTCCCATATGCAAATAATCAGCGCTCGGATAAGGAAACATCTCCAAAACATAGTATTTATTATTCTTTCCCTCTTTGGCTGAAAATACTTTCTTCTCTTCCCATTTCTTCTGCCATTTTTTTTCAATTACTTCAAAATTCATTTTTTATAAAGTTAAGAATGCCTCTCTTCCTCAGTTGACTCACAGCGGAAGGATTATATTTAAAAATAATGTCTGCTTTTTCATCATCATCTTTCCATGGTTTTATCAAAACAATATCATTCGGTCTAAGCCAAAGTTCCCTCTTATATTTTCCAGGCACTCTGCAATTTCTTCTTTTTCCATCAGTTGAACACACTTCCATTCTGTTCCCACCATATCTTTGAATAATAACGCCTATGATTTCATCTTTTTTAGGTGCTCTGACCCTAGATGGCTGTCCAACCTCCACATTATCTTTTTTCCCTTCTGTTTCTATCTCTTCAAATTCGCCATAATTGCTCATTATTAAATCTAGAAAAACAGTTTTTTTAAACCTATCCTATTCCTTAAACTTAAATACTCATTTATCTTAATTTTTTCATGATTATGGCACACTTCTTGGGAGAAAAAATTGTCTCGCTTTCACAGGACTCATTCTCGCTAAATGAAAAATCTTCATTTGGAGAAAAGAAAAATAGCAGAATAGAATACGCACCAATTGAAGCTTTATACTTAATGCAAGAAAAAAAAATGCAACTTTTTTCCAAAGCAAAACCAATATCCTTTGAATCCATGCTTAAAAAAGTGAAAAAAACAGATACAAAAATAGAAACTAAACTCTCTGTCTTCTCTGACTTAAGAAAAAAAGGATATGTCCTAAAAACAGCCCTTAAATATGGTGCAGAATTTAGAATCTATAATAAAGGCGAAAATCCCAGAACTGCCCATGCGCGTTGGGTATTATACACATCACGCGAACATGATGTTCTTAATTGGCACGATTTTACAGCAAAAAACAGAGTTGCTCACTCTTCTAAAAAAAATCTTTTGCTCGCCATTGTCGATGACGAAGGAGATATTTTATACTATGAAGTCTCTTGGATTAAAATATAATAAATCTAATTCCCACATTCTCCTTCAATCCAATAACTAACGCTCTTGTCCAAACATGCAAAACAACTGTTTCCAAATGTCTTTGAAGTCCCTAAAGAATACCACCCGCATACAGGCTCATAAATTTGTATGCAAAAATCTCCATCTCTGCTTTTACCAGAACAAAAATTCTTCTCTTCAGAAACGTTCTTTTTTGTTAAATTTTTCACCTCGCTTTCTTTATAATCTATGTTAGTATAGGAACTATTAAAAATAAACACCTTTAAAATAATTCCCAAAATCAGTAAAACTGCAATAATGACAAATATCTGTTTTCTTGTCATCCGAAAAAAGACATTTTATCTTTAAAAATCTACTTAATATACAACAATAAATCAAATATAAACAAATATTTATAATATGATTCATTCTAAGAAAATCATGCCCACAGATACTAACAGGCTGATAAAAAGCAAGGATTTGATAATATCAACTTTGCAAATGAAAGGGCCTTCTCTTCCAATACATATAGCAAGGGCAGTAAATATCAGCACGCTCTTCGCATCAGCTTATCTTTCAGAATTATACTCTGAAAACAAAGCTAAAATAAGCAATATGAAAGTAGGTAGTTCTCCATTATATTACTTAGAAGGGCAAAAAGCACAATTAGAGAATTTTATTGAATATCTGGCTCCAAAAGAAAAAGAAGCTTTAGCGCTTCTAAAAAAAGAAAAACTTCTTGAAGACGAAAAACTTGAGCCAGCAATTCGTGTCGCTCTTGGAGAAATTAAAGATTTCGCAGTTCCACTTAAAATAAAAATAAATGATGAATTAAAAAATTTTTGGAAGCATTTCCTTATAGAAAACAAAGAGATAGAACAGCTTATTCTGGAAAGATATCAAAGAAAAAAATCAGTGAGAAAAAAAGAAAAAGTAGAAAAAATGAAAAAAGAACCGCAAGAACATGCTGATAAAGAAATAAAAGAAGAAAAAGTAGAAGAAACTAATAAAAAAATAGAGACAAAAAATATTTCTTTATTAGATGCAAAATTCTCTCAAGATATTCAAAATTACCTAGTTACAAAAAATATAGAAATACTTGAAATAAGAGAACAAAAAAAGAAAGATTTTATCGCGAAAATCTGCATTAATACTCTTTTAGGAAAGCAGGAATTTTTACTTGTTGCTAAAAATAAAAAAAAGGTATCTGAAGCTGATTTTGTTTTGGCATTTCAAAAAGCACAATTTGAAAAACTCCCTCTTTTGATTATGGCTCATGGAGAACTTGACAAAAAAGCTCTTGCACATATGAAGGAATGGAAAAACTTCTCAAAATTTGAAAAGATTAATTAACGCTGATAAACTTTAAAAACCCTCATTTCTTACCTAAAAAATGGGAAGAATAAAATCAACAATGATAAAGAAAGCTGCCAGACAGCTATTAGAAGGAGAGCATAATTTCACCAAGGAATTTTCGTACAATCAAAAGCTTCTTTATAATACAATGCCAAGCAAACCAATTAAAAACAAAGTTGCAGGTTACATTGCTCGTCTGGTAAAAATGAAGGAAAAGCAAAAAACTAGCGGGGTAAAAACTCAGCCTGTTCAGTTATTCCTTATGCTCCTCTAACAAAAAAAACTTAAGGGTTTCGCAATATTTTGTCAATCTTTGCTTCTATTCTTTTCATGTCTTTTTTAATAGCATAAACCTCCCTCATACGTTTCAGGTTCAAGCTTAGCATTATAATTTCAAATACAATCCATAACACAACAATTATTCCTAATGCTTGCAGCCATAATGCAAGACCTCCAACTAATTTTATTACATCCCCTATTCCCGTACTCACAGTTTCTACTGCCATAATCTAACAAAAAACTTTATCTTTATTAAACTTTCCAACAAGCTTAAAAACTAGTTCTATTTTTAAAATTCATGGCGCTGTAACTCAGTGGTAGAGTGCGGCTCTCATGAGGCCGAAGTCGGGAGTTCAATTCTCCCCAGCGCCATAAAACAAACATTTATTAAATAATTACTTCAATAAATAATATGGAAGATATTTCTAACTATGTAAAAACTCGCAACATTCTTCTAACTCTTGATATAATTCTAGCTATTTTAATAATAAGTTCCGCATATTTTATTATTGATACGCCCCTTGGATTATCTTCTCTAATATTTGGATTTGTAATGCTGACAATAATAACTATACTAAAAATACTTGATAAATTCTAAATTTTAGTTAAAAATCTCAATCCATCTCCTTCTTTTCTTGGAATAACATGAATATGGGCATGCATTACTACTTGTCCTGCAGAAGCCAGATTATTCATAACTAAATTGAAGCCGCTTCCTAGCTTTTTATCAATCAGTTCAGAAGCAACTTTTTTAACCATTTCAAGCATCTCTTCACTAATCTTACTCGGTATATTCAGTAATGTGGCATAATGTTCTTTGGGAATAATCAATGTATGTCCTTTCGCAGCAGGCTGCAAATCCTTTATAGCTATAAAATTGCTGCTTTCTCCGACAATATCTGCTTTCGCCTCTTTCCTTGCTATTTTGCAGAAAATACACTCAATCTTATTCATTTTATTTAAAAACAGAATCGTAAAAATCTTTTTTTAAAATCTGTCTATTCATCTCCTCCTTCCTAAAATGTGATGATATTACTCTTCTAAAAAAGGGAATTTTTTCTTTTTCACAAGTTAAAGCTGCGCTTAAATTATTAATTTCTTTAGAAAACTTTCCTTTTTTGTCATATATCACTGTAGGTATCCTAGAAAACAATGCGCCTATATTTTTTGCATCATCAGGTATTTTTGCTACTACAGGTATATCAAGCGCTTCTTCTATCTCTTCCAAATTCAACTCGTATTTGGGATCGCGTATTTTATTTATTATAATTCCAGATATATTTCTTCCTCTTTGCTTAACAAGTTTTGCAACACGTATAGAACTGCTCAAAGTAGGATAATCTGGAGTCGTAACTAAAAATAAACTATCAGAAGCAAGTATTGTTGACAATATTTCTTCATTCAAACTAGGAGAAGAATCAATAATAACAAAGTCATAATTATTTTTTAATCTTGCAATTTTATCTCTCAATTTCAAAGTGTTTATCATTCTATCATAAAAATAACTTCCAGGAATCACATCTACCCCATATCTTGAATGAATCGCGCTTTGTATCTTTGCTCTCCCAGCAAGTACTTCGTGAATTGTCCCGTTTGGCTTGACAATATCCATATGTAAACCTAAATTAGGGGCTGAATAATTGGCATCTATAAGCAAGACTTTTTTTCCGTAGTTGTTTACAAGATCAGAAGCTAAAGAAGCGGATAAAGTGGTTTTTCCAACTCCGCCTTTAATAGCAATAATACCTATCACACTCCCCATTTTTATGATAAGTGCTTCTTCTTTAAAATACTTTCTAATTCTTTGCTAAAAAATTATAAACTTCATTATATTAGTAAATACATGAAAAAAAACAGCTCTTCGCTTGAAGAAATAGCTGCAAGATACGATATTAACTTAAAAGCTCCTAATATATTAGCAATCAAAAAAGAAGAAGTGGCGAGATATGTTTTAGTAAAATGGCACGCAGAACAAACAGTCAATATAAAAATAGCTTATGGGATGCATTCAAACAAAAAAGAAATAGCTCTTATTGAAAAAAAGATAGAAGATACATACGATTCCCTAAATGAAAAAATAAGCTCTTATCCAAGAAAAAGATTGCCATACTTTTTTTAATTAAATAAAACACTTTCATGGACCTGCCGAGAATTGAACTCGGACCACTCCCATGCCATGGGAATATTCTACCATTGAACCACAGGCCCTTATCGCAAAAAGAAAATAAGATATTTTAAACTTATCCAATCATTAGTAATAACCACATCAATATAATACCAAAAACAAAAGCAACAGCCTGCAAAACTGATCTAAAAAGTTTTGTCTCTTTATGCAATTCAGGAATTAAGTCGCTCCCAGCAATATAAATAAATCCTCCAGCAGCAAAGGGAATCAAAATCATCACGAAATTATCTGATATTCCACTAAGCCATAAACCAATTAACGCGCCAATTATAGCAAAACAAGCTGACAAGAAATTCAAAATCAATGCTTTACTCTTCGAAAATCCTCCATGCAGTAAAACTCCAAATTCACCTATCTCCTGAGGAATCTCATGCAACACAACTGCAAAAGTCGTAGCAATCCCGACTGGAATACTCACCAAATAACTTGCAGCAATAATCAATCCATCAATAAAATTATGCAATGTATCTCCTACTAAATTCATATAAGCAAAATCATGCACATGCTCTTTTTCAATAGGCATGTGGCAATGTTGCCAGTGAATCACTTTCTCCAAAACAAAAAAAACAACAATTCCGAAAAGCACAGAAAGAGAAATAGAAATATTAAAGCCATTTCCACTTGCACTTTCCGGCAAAAGATGCAGAAAAACATTTCCAAACAAAGCACCAGCAGAAAAACTTATTAAATAAATAAGAACTTTCCTAAGTTTCTCTATTTTAAAAGATAATGTCAAAACTCCTATAAAAGAAACTAAACTAACAATAACTACACTAATAATCGGATATATCCATTCCATCCTCAATTAAGTACTACATCATTTTTAAACTTCTCGCTTTAATAAGGGATAAAAAATATTTCGACATTTACCATTTTTCTATAAAAATTCAAATCTGGTTTATTCTCCTTAGCAGGATAAAACAACTGGTCAAGTCCTGTCCAGGCAGTAAACCATCCTGCTGGCTCAAGCAGAACAACTAACAAAGTCAAGAAAAAATTATCTTTTAAAAAATGCAAAATAAAAGTTGCAAGTAAAAGCATTACTGCTCCAGTAATGCACATCCGTATTCCTTTCTTCTTTGTATTATGCAAATCTTCCTCAAGCATCAACACATGTTTTCTAAAATGTTCTCTTAATCTTTTCTTTATAAGTATCTCATGCTCAACCTTTCTTTGATTTGCCGGAATAAGAAAACGTAGTTGAAAAATTCCTTCTTTATCTCTTGTTGCTCTCTTTGCTTCAAGAAGAAAATCATCAGAAAGTGCTCTTTGTGTATATGGTCTGGGATCAAAGTCAGAAAAAATATCATCATACGTATCAAGCAAAAGACTTATTTCACTTTTCTGTAAAAGCATCTGCTTTGTCTTCTCTTCATCTAATTCTCTTTTTTTATATTCCATTATTTTACTCTAGTCTCAACAATTTTTCCTAATTTTAGCAGACTTTCTCCTTTAATAACTCTTCTTAAAACTTCTTCAATTTCATCTATTTTTATTCTTACTTGTTTTGTCGTATCTCTATCCCTAATAGTCACACTCTTATCTTTTAACGACTGCTCATCAATAGTTATGCACATTGGAGTTCCAACTTCATCGTTTCTGCTATATCTTTTTCCAACACTCCCTGATTCATCGTAACTGACATTCCACTCTTCTCTAAGCTCATCATAAATCTTCTCTGCAATTTTTATCATCTTTTCATCTTTTACAATAGGAAATATTGCTGCCTTCACAGGTGCTAAAAAAGCAGGTAATTCCAAAACAACATTCTCTCTTTTTTTGTCATAGCTGTAAGCTTGGCAAAGCACAGCCAAAAAAACTCTTTCCATTCCAAAAGTCGGCTCTATTACTTTAGGTATCACTCTCTCCTTGCTCTTCTCATCAAATACATCCAATTTTTCGCCAGATTCTTTAATGTGCTGCATCAAATCATACTGCCCTCTGTTAGCATTTCCTGCTATTTCTTTGCTTCCAAAAGGATATTCATAATCAATATCAAATGTCGCAGAAGAATAATGGCTCAATTCATCTTTTTTGTGTTCCCTTACTTTAATTTTATTTCCTAATCCAAAACTTCTAAGCCAAATAATTTGCTCAGCAAGCCAATAGGCATGCCACTCATCCAGTTTTTTCTCCTTAACCATCTGCCCAACATTAATCTCCTTCAATACCTCTTTTCCCCTAATCTGTGCATCAGCATCAAGCAGTTTAATTTTGATTTTTTTATGTTCATTATCAAAAAGCTCGCACTTAATTTCCTTAGGATGAATAAAAAATTCAAGCTCTCCAATTGTAAACTCCCTGCTTCTAAAAAGAAAATCTCTCGGAGCAATTTCATTTCTAAAACATTTTCCAACCTGCGCAATTCCAAAAGGAAGCTGTTTCCTGCTTGTTTCTTGGACAAGCTTAAAATTCATAAACATTGCCTGGGCATTCTCTCCTCTCAAATAAACTTCTTCAGTATTCAATGCTCCTGCTTTTGTAGAAAACATTAAATTAAATTCTCCGTGTTTAATATACTCTCCGCCACACTCGCATTTGATCTTTCCCAAATCACTCTTGTCAATCTTTGCCGCTTTCTTGCATTTCTTGCAGACAACTGCAATATCTTTAAAATTAGCCAAATGTCCAGAAGCTTTCCAAGTTCTAGGATGAGAAATAATGCTCGCTTCAATCCCAATTATATCTTTCCTTTTTTGTACAAAAAACTTCCAAAAATTCTGCTTAATATTATTAAAAAGTTCTGCTCCAAGTGGTCCAAAATCCCAAAATCCTGCAAGCCCTCCGTATATATCGCTGCTGCGAAAAACAAATCCTTTTCTCTTGCAAAAATTAGTCAATTCCTCTATGCTCAATTCTCTCTTTGTATCCATCATTCTAGATAATTCGCAAAGAACTATTTAAATTATTCTAATAAAAATATAAAAAACTCCTTGCGACATCTGCGGACTAAAGTCCGCAGTTTTTTTGGAGTTTTTTAGACAGAAAACAAACGACGGAGAACTCCAGCTTAAAAGCAGGAGTTTGTTTTCTGAATCAATAAACTTATTTCAACCCGCCCATTCTGCAGACCGTTGTTCCGCAGTTAGGACATTTTCCTTTTGCAATCTTAGTGCCTCTGGAAGTAGTAGACTCTTTCGGGTCTTTTATTGTCACTTTCTTCTTGCATCTTACACAATAACCTTCTGTTGCCATTTTACCTCCTTATCATAAACTAAAATCCTGAGAAAACAGCGCCTTATAAACTTATGGGAAAAGAAATAAAAACCCGGATTTGTCATTAAATGAATGGTGTGGAGAGATCCTATAGACAAAAAACAAGGTGTTGCACCTCTTAATTACAGCATTCTGAATAATACATACAAAATAGACCCAGCTAAAACGCCGTATGAAAGGAAAAAAGATCTTCATGATTGGCTTGAGAATCTTGCGAAAATGTGGGGGAGCAAAAATGAATGGTGGATTTCCGGAGCAATCGCGCTCTCAATGATTACAAACACTTATCCCAGAACCAACACAAACACAGACATCGCGCTTATCAGAAAAAAAGATCTTCTTGAGCACATGGTTAAACAGGCAGAAGAATATAATTTATTCCTATTTAGAAGGCTTAGAAGCTATAAAATATCAAAAAACGACCCAATTAAATACGAAGTTTACCGCCCTATCTCAATTGAAGATGCAATAAACGACTATTGGAAAAACAGAAACCTTCAATTTTGCAGTGTTGACAACTACGGCAACATTATCCCGGAAAACAGTATAGACACTCGCATTAAGCTATACTTGCATCACACGAACAAACATAATAAACTCATTTCTTCAGAAAAAAATCTAAATATCGGTGAAATCAATCCGAGATACCTTCCAAACCAAACAATATACGAAACAAATGACAACAAAAAAATCTTAATTGTTAATATCAATTATATCAGGCACATCAAGGAAAAAATGCTCTCTAATTGGCGCTGGAGCAAAAATCCCAAGCATCAGCAGGATATGGAAAGAATTTTATTATTTCTAAACGAGCATCCTGCATACTCTTCTCCTTTGCCGGAAAATCTGGCAGAAAAACTCGCGACTTAGGCTTAGATTAAAAATATTCTTTCTTCAACTTTTATTGCTCTAATACAGGCACTACATCAGAAAAAGGAAAACTTCTTGCGCTATATCCGCGCACAGGGCTGTTTGTCCAAGAATAATCGCGATATGCAAAAGCCCCGCCGATATTCGTATAGACAGGCAAGCCTTTCATAAAATCAAGATCATCATGAATATACAACACCACAGCATCATTAGTTTTTCCTGAGCCTGAAACATAAACTTCAGGTGCAACAACTCCAGATTCATCTTTCTTAAGTTCAGGATACAATAAGAATGATCCGCGCCATTTTCCAACGCGCTCGTTTGCAGGTAGAACAATTACAACAGATAAAGATTCTTTCCGTGTTTTATGGCCCAACCCTTCCCGCTTGGATGCTCCAAAAATTGAAAAACCAAGCACTCCCCGGCCTGGCAAATTAGGAATAAT
>JBBSYH010000015.1:0-1380 GCA_038045365.1 Nanobdellota archaeon | reverse complement strand
ATAATCCATATCATCCAGAGCCATACAACAGATTTACAGAACAGGGAGTTGTAGAACATGGCAAGGAGTTTTTGATAGCGGAGGAATATTGGGATTTCGTTGGTGGTAAAGGAACTTATGAGAAAATTCTGAAAATATTTGATGAAGTTGGGAAAGAGTTTAAAGAAAAAATTAAACTCAAGATAGAAGAAGTGGCGAAGGAAAAGATGGATGTTTAAAGCTATTGGTGATTCTTTTTCAAAAAGTTTTTGAATGCATTAACCAATTCTTGATTTCTGACCCTGCCTAATTCTTCAGTTACTTCATTTACTGTTAAAAATGATAGTTTAATGTCTTCATTTATGTTTCTTTCTCCTATCATTAATACTTCAGAATTAGGTTTATTCAATATTTTTAATTTCTCAAATTTTGTAATTTCTTTGCTTTTCACATTATCTTTTGAAAACTCTTCAAAAAGTTTATTTAGTTTTTCTTTTTGATGAGAATTTGAATAATATATATTTCTATCACATCTGTATAATTGAAGTTTGTTTATTTTTTCTATTTCCGGAGGGTTATCAATCTCCAATAAATTTTCCTTTGAACCGCCAATTTTATAGGTTTTTGAATCAAATAAAAGCAAACATAAATTCTTAGATAAGGGGCAAAATATTAACAAGCCAGGAGATTGAAAACCAATATGTGATTCAAACGTATCTCTATGAAAAAATAAGTTGTATAAAATTATTGGGTGGTCACTAAATAAAAACTCTAATTCTGTCTTATTTACTAGTAAAACCGGAATTAAATCGCTTATAAGGATTGGGGCTTGCAATCCAATCCCGATAGACATTAGATGGTCTGCCGGGAAAGTTAATTCCAATTTGTCTATTTCTTCTTTTGTAAATTTTTTACTTAATTCTTTATCTTGTAACATCTTTGGTTTAACATATTCCCTCACAAGATGCTGGGTTGTTTCGTTAGCATCTCTTTTGGAATAGTTTGTTCTTGTATCCTGAAAAGTAATGAACTTTAAAATTTCAATATACTCCTCTTTATTAATTGCCTTTAATGATTTTGATTTTATTAATTTGTTTATAGATTCTCTTTGAGGTTGCTCTATCTTTTCAAAAGCATCTTCAAGTTCCTTTCCTTTCATATAAAAATAATCTTTTGAGCTTTGATTCTTGAATGGTCCTACAAAATGATTTTTATTATCTATATTAAAAATGCAAATATCTTTTCCATTACTTGAAAAGAATCGAAAATAAAATTGTGGAACATAATGCTGATTCTTCTTTTCCACCATTCACTTTTTCCTCATGTGAAATATTATCTCCGCATATGGTTGTCTATCTCTTTCTGTTCTATTTAGAACAGGCCTTTTAAATTGCTCAATTA
>JBBSYH010000014.1:0-1208 GCA_038045365.1 Nanobdellota archaeon | reverse complement strand
TGAAAAGGAATTTCATTTAATTTTTTTCCTTTAATAATTTGTTTTACTACATAAACTGCGTTATCAGTACTCATTTGTTCTTTTCCAATATTGTACTTTAAGGCATGAGGAAGAAAAGAAGAAAGCTCTTTCTTTGTCCTTTTTTTTGGCGGATAATCTCCTAAAATTCCTCCGAAAATGAAATATTGAAATTTTTTGGATTCTTCAGAAGAAAGAGTTTTCTCAGCATCAGGATCAAGAACACATGCATTTTTAAGAGCAAGTTTGCAGACTGATTCCTTAATGCATTTTCCTAAGCTGGAAAGGTTTTCTACGCCTTTTACTCCATTGAGATTGCAAAACCAGAGATTTTCCTTTCCTGCTATCTTTGAGATATTTTTGTATTCAATAAGACACCATGGAAATACTTCTGGCTCAAGGTGTTCAATAATATAAATTTTATGCATGGAAATGTTTGTTAAGCAAGAATTATAAATTCTTCTTTTTCATTTTATTAGAAATTTTGGACAAAGAACGCAATTCATCAAAGAGTGTAGAAATGTCCTGGCAATCAACTTCTTTTCTCTGAACAAAAGTATCTTTTGTTGTGGCAGTCCATAAATTATATGATAGAATAATTTCTTTGCATTCTATTGTAGTCCTGAGCTTTTCAAGTGAAATATTTAAATCAATAATCAAAGGAGAGACAGCCCACACATCTAAAGTATCCTTATAGGAAATAGAATAGCAAAGACTTTCAAGATCATACCTTTGCATTGTAATACTGACATAATTTCTAGAAGAAACGTGAATATCTTGATTAAGATAATCAGATAGTTTATCAATAGAGGAAATATTATGGGTATCTAAAACCAAAAAAACATTATGTGCAATATCAGCTAATTCCTTGCGGCTATAATCAAAACTCATCAAAAAAGATAAATAGTTCTGTTTAAATATTTTTATAAGCTAAAGAGATTAAAGATTCATGCCCAGATCGCATAATGGCAGTGCGCCGGTCTCGAGAATCGGTTTCCGCAAGGATCTCCAGGTTCGATTCCTGGTCTGGGCGTTTTTCTTTTTTACCGTATAAAATATAATACACTGTATAGAAAAGTAAACAGTTAAATGCGTAGTGGCAGTTCTGCAGAACTGCCAATTCTTTTTAATTCTTATAGGTTTAGTTTATAGAAACATTTAAATAAGTAGTTACCTATTAGGTAACTATG
>JBBSYH010000013.1:0-16182 GCA_038045365.1 Nanobdellota archaeon | reverse complement strand
CCACCTTTTCCATTTAAGAGGTAATTGCATTTTATCTTTTCTTTTTTTGCCAGACTTTTTAGAGAATATCCTATTTGCACCTGAGGTGAAAATCCTAGTCTATTAACAAATGGTTTTTTAAGAAGAAGGCTCATGCCTAAAAAAATAATGCTCTCTTTTGCAAAATTAGACTCATCAAATAAAGATTCGTAATCGTATGCTTTTATGTGTATAGGAAGATTACTTTCTTTTTCTAACTGCTTTTTAATGTGCTGTGCTTCTTCAAGTTGTTGTTTTAAAGAGATTGATTTAAAAATTACAGCAATGTCTATATCTCTAGGATTTTTTCCTTCTTCTAAGGTTGAACCAAATTGTACGATGTCTATGATTGCCTTGCTATAATTCAATTCCAGCTTTTTTTGCCACAATTTGTGCGTCATTTTTCATTACCTCCGCTAATTCTTTTGAAAGTTTTTGAATATAACTATCTTGATAGAATGGAAAGTCTTTGTCTAAAATATCATAGATATCAGGCAGCTCTTTTTGAGCCATGCGAAAGCGATCGTTATGAGATGAAGGGGTGTGATTTGTTTTCTGAAGAAGGAGCAGGTCTATATATGCAACAATCGCCTTAAAAAATAGCACAACTGCGGAATTATATCTTTCTTTTGCGTATTCGTCCAGTCCTGAGGAAAAATATTCTCTTGCTGTTTGCTCTAAAATATCGTTTTTCATACCAGGTAATAATTTTTAAAGTATATAAATCTTTTCTTGTCAGGTAAGAAAAAGAGTTTCATTTGTTTACATTTTCTTGTCAGGTAAGAAAATTCATTTTTTATTCAGTTGTCACGATTTTTTCTTTTTCTGTTATAATAATAGTGTGCTCTGCTTGTGCGACTTTTCCATTTCCCGCTTCAATTAATTGAGGGTAGTGATGGAGTAATTTTGCTTCTTCCAGTCTTTGGAGGGCTAAGAAGGCTCGTGTTCCAAATTTTTTCTGGAGCCAGCGAGAGCAGAAAGGAAGAGTTTTGTACTCTTCCTGGATAAAAGCAAGAACTTCGCGTGCAAAATTATCTCTGACGTTTCCTGATTTTTCCAAGTGATAGATTCCTGATTTTTTTCCATCCCTGACAGAGCCAACTCCTGAAGTAGAGAAAGGCTCGATTGCGTAAACTCCTTGTAAGAGGGGCTTTTCTCTGGAGTTGTTGTAATTAGGGATTGTAATGCCTGCATGAAGAGAGTATTTTTCTATTGAATGTCCTGAAAGATTGATTATTGGAGTGAAGCCAAGCGATTTTATTGTTTTTTCAATAACTGAGCCTATTTCTTTCAGCTGAATTTGATATTTAATGATTTTTGTTGATTCTTCAAGAGCTTTTTCTGATGCTTCTATTAATTTTTTGTTTTCCTCATTGTTTTCTAAATCCAGAGAAAAAGCTGTGTCTGCTATTAATCCATTTAAATGCACGCCAATATCTACTTTTAGCAAGCCAGAAGCTGTTTGAGAATCATTGAAAGAAGGAGTTGAGTGGGCAGCTATTTCGTTTATTGAGAGATTGACAGGAAATGCAGGCTTTCCTCCTAATTCAATAATTTTAGCTTCAATTTTTTCAGCTATTTCAAGGAGAGGCATATTTGGCTTTATTATTGTTCTAGCGTATTCTTTAACTTGCACGGTAATTGTTCCTGCCTTCTTCAGCTTTTCTATGTCTTCTTGGTTCATTTCTAAACAAGCAAAATAACATTTAAAATAGTTTGGATTACGAGATTGAATTAACCTATTCTAGAGGGCATTATTCTCTTTTCTCTTTGCAAAAGGTTTTCATACAATATTTTTTTGCCGAATTTAATGAAATCGTCTACAGAATTAATTTTATATATGCTTATTCCATCATAAGTGCCGCTTGTTTTTTGGTCGTATCCTGGAATATCTAAGGAGAATCCTTCGGTGTGAAGAATTATTGGGCGATAGTTTTGGTTTTCGTTCAGAAAAGAAGTTAGTTCTTTTATATTTGATATTCCTCCGTCAGTGATTATTACAATATCAGCCAAGTTTCCTTTTTTCTCTCTTGCACGCATTGTGACGCGAGCTTGTTTTTTCATGTAACTCTTTGCGAGAGGGTGAGAGGCAAGCATTTTTTCATCCATGTAATAATTCTTTCTTGTTTCTTCTAACTCCTTTCTCATTTTTTCAATGTCGAATGTTGTGCCTCCGCCTTTGTAACTGCATAATATTCTCAGCAATTCATCTTCTCTTTTTGTCTGAGAAAGTTCATCGCAAGAAGCGTCAAAAAGAGCAATTTTTACTTCAGCCCCGCTTCCAATGTAGCTTTGCACCAGCATTGTGCCGGCTAAAGTTGCGTAGCATTTATCAGCAGAAGGATCCGGCATACTGCCGGATGCGTCTTTGTATAGTATAAGAGAAGGAACAACATCTAACTCTGAAGGCGAGAGAATTTTTCTTTGCCTGCGCGTTTTAGTCAAACCAGGGATAATCATGCCTCCTGAAAATCTCAAATCAATTCTTGAAGGGTTGTCTGATGGATGGAATTCTTTTAAGCCGAATTCAATATTCTGCAACTGAAGGGCGCTTATTCTTTTTGGGCGGATAACTATCCCATTATGTGCTCTTGCAAGAGTTTTGTAATATTCAACAACTGACATCTCTGCTATTTTATTGTCTAATGGAGTTTTTCCTATTCCTTTCCCGCGCACATCACTCTCTGGAGATTTTTTCAAAAAGTATTCCATTATTTTTTCATAATCTCCTTTAGAAATACGCTTTGAAATTTTCTCTAAAGCAGTTATTATCTTATCTTTTTCTACTTCCGGTAAGTTTTCTATGTCTTCAGCAGTTATTCTTTGAATTGCTCCTGAATAAATAAGATTCTTTAATCCTTGCATAGAATTGCCTCCATATTTTTCATCAGATTCAAGCAGCGGAAGTATTGATTCACCGAATATTTTAAGCTGTGCAGTGTGGAATCCATATTCCTGTGAGTCTGCAACAACAATTTTTTCTAACCCTTTTAGTGCAGAGTCAATTTTTCTGCTATCTTCTTTTTCTAATTTCATATTACTTATCTGCTCAATCTCCGGAAGAGCCATTGTTCTTCGATATTCTTTGTGAAGAGCAATAGCTAAAAGAGAGGGAGGATTTGCCTTGAAACTTGCTGTTAAGGTATTTTTTAAATCATCAGAATGCATACTGTTGTTTACAATTAAATTATTGTCTTGGTAGTCAAGGTAAAGTTGATAAATCATGTCTTGTTTTGCTCCTCCTGCATCTGGGAAAAGTCTCGTTGTGTTGTATGATAAGAACAGAGAGAGTGATAGTTCTGCAGGGTGGAACATATAGTGCCCTATTTCATGTGAAATCAGCCCTCTTGCTATTGAGAGAAAGGCTGACTGTTTATCTGAATGAGCAGACAATTTTTTTACAAAAGGCAAGTTAATTCCAACAACGTTATTAATCTGATCAAATAAAGCAGTGCCAATTCCTGATTCTAAAGATTCTTTTTTAATTATCATTGGACCTTTTACAGGAGGGCGGTAATAACTATTCTTTACTTCCTCAAATCCTTCTATGATAGTTAGTTCTTCTTGTGTAAGTTTCTCTTGTATATCTTCAGTTTTTTCCATTTTTCTCCATTATACTCATATAAAATTCCTTTATTTCTTTGTTTAAAAACATATTCATTTTCTTTATATTACCATTATGTTTAATATATTTCTGCCTTTGTTCTTCAATAAATTGCTTTAGTTGAGGAGAGTATTTGCCTTCTTTGTCTAAAATATCACATTTTCCATTATAATCTGCAATCCAAGAACCAACATAATCTCCTTTTATATTACTAATCTTTAATGTATCTACATATTTACAGGCAAGAAATAAATAAGGAAATTCTCTTCTCTTAAGATCAATTTCAAGTGATGTTGTTTTATTTAATTTATGATTCTTTTCTGTAAGCAAAGACAATAAACCCCCAATATAAGCGCCCCTTGTTCTCTGATTTTTAGATTCTTCAAATGATAAAGCAGTTGTTAAATTACTGATATCCTGAACATCATAACTTCCTGCTCTTTTGCTTATTTGTTCGTATAAATTTAGTCTGAATTTATGGATTTTAAAATACCAATCATCTGGAAGAACAATCTCTCTTTCCAACTCTCTATTTAATTTAATTAGTCTTTCAAGAGGACTTTCTTCAGAGGTTTTTATTTCTCTTGGAGGGAGAATGCCTTTTAGTTTGTCAAATGGGTTTGTCATGTTAGACTCACCTATTTTTCTGCTTATTTTTTAGTGAATTAACAGCAATTGCTTCTAATATAGTACTAGCAAGCGGGTGATCTGTCTTCTCCAAAACATCTACTGCTCCTGTATGATCTCCCTTTTGTAATCTTATTATCGCCTCTCTGCATCTTTGGAAAGATAAATTTTCGTTTCTTGCGCCTTTAAAGTCTACAAAGTTTGACCATGCGGTTTCTATAAGCTTTCTAGCCATTTCATGGTTTATGGGCAGATTACGATTAGCATTTAAGCACTCTTGATAAAATTCTGCGTGCGGTTTTATTCTTCTTGGAGTTGTATAGATAAAAGCTCCCTTTACATCTTCTGAATCTGCTTTTTCTTTTCCTGAATACCAAGCTATCATTTTTGTAGTAGATTCAAGATCTTGCAATACTCTGCCTGCAAAACTCTCTTTATTGAGAAATTGAACATAATTTCTGTCGTGACTGCTGTTTGAGCGAGGATCTTCATACCTAACTCTCCCAAATTGTTTACTCCAATTTGCTTCCGAAAGCATAGAATAAATAAATAATCTTGCTTCTGGATCAATTTCAATTCCATTTATTTCATTTCTTATTATTTCTAACTTTCCATTATGGACGAATGGAACGCCTCTTTCCTCAAATTTTTTAATAGTTTCATCTTGGATTTCTGAAATTTTTTTTAATATATCGCTGCAATTATTTTTATTTCTCTCATAGAAAAAATCAAGTTTGTCTACTAATTTTTCTAGCCCTAATTTTTCTTTTACTTTAAAACGAGAGTTTAATACAATGTCTTCGTGGACTATCAAGTTAAAATATGGCGGCTCAAGGACAAGAGAAAAATTATCAATCAGATTTTCGTTCAATATAAATGTTCCACCATATGTCTCAGGATTGATTGTTGCAATAACTATCTGCCCTGGAATTTTCCATGAGTGGTTTGCATACTGCCAAACATGTGATGCTATTCCTTCACGAATTTTGTTTTGTGCGAACTCATCAAAACGATTTAATTCGTCAATGATAAGAGTCGGGCTGTAAGCAGATTGATATAAGAAAGCGACATCTTTGCCCTTTTGGAGTTCAGCTAAATCAGTTGTTGCGTAAATATCATTAACTGAAACACCAGGTATTCCTGTTATTTTTCTGCGCTCAAAAAATTCATAGGGGAGCTGTGAAAGTGTGCTAGCAACTACTGAGGCGAGGTGAGTTTTTGCGGTTCCAGAACCTCCCTCTATCAGTGTATTTTTTCCCATAATAGAGTTAAGGATTAAGTATGTGGTTGTAATAGGAATCATTCTAGAAGCCTCATTGCCCATATTTTTAAAGCAATCATATGCTGTTTTTTCAGGGTAATATGGGTTTCTTGGGACTTCTGCTACAAAATTTTCGTTTATGTAGTCTGCCATTTTTCTTATAGAGTCTCTGTATTCCATGATTTTTAATGGATGTTATTGGTATTTAAATGTTTGTGTTGTTGTTACTCTATCATAATTACACTTAAGAGTTTGAATGGAATAAGAGCATAAAAATAAATTAATGCTAAATACTATTTAGATAGTAGTTTTTTCAGTTTGGGATAATTTATTTGAAGAAAATGCAATATTTTTAGTGCATATTCAGTATCGAGTTGTGTTCTATAATAAATAATATGGGTTTATGCTAGATAAGGGTGTTGTCGAGATTAAAATGCAATCTTTTATTAATCTATTTTCTCAATCTTCTTTCTTTTGGCACATGGTTGATAATGTAATCGCCTGTTGAGATGCCGCAGCCGAGAAAGTCAGAGTTGTGGCGGACAAGGAAAACACCTTTAGATGTTTTGATTTCAAGATTATTGCCGCGAATCCAGAGAGACAGCTGTTCATCAGAGATATTGATAATGTTTTTGCTGATTTGTTGGGCTAGTAATTGTGTAGCGTCAAAGCTTAGACGAAGCTGTTTTTCGTGCTCCATTCTTAATATGTATAATCCTATGATTTCTATATTTGCTATTTCGGATAGTTTTTTTATTTCATCTTTTGAAAGATGGCCTGAGAAAGCGCGGATTTTTTCTTTTCCTGTTTGCAGCAACAAGAAAGGCAATTCTTGAATGTCAAATTGCTCTTTTAGCAACTGGATTATTTTTCTTTTTTCTGATGAGCTTATGAAATGGAGATTCATTTTATTCTTGACCTCCATTCTTGCAGTATGTTTTTATATCCTTCTTTTTGTACTATATCCCATGCATTTTTGTAATCAGGATAGTTTTTCGTAATCCAGATTTCTATTTTCAAACGTCTTTCATCAAAGAACTTTTTGTATATATGTTCATGAATTGCGTGTAATGGTACGTGTACTTTAGTTCTTATAGAGTATTTTTTGTATTTTCTCCAGATATAATTCCATGATTTTTCTGATTTTTCTGTGTTTCCTTCTTGTGTGAAGAGTTGATGTATAAGTTCATGTACAAGAACATCGATAGATCTATTAATGTGTTTTTGATATATGGGCAATGTTAGAGGATCTGAAAAAGGCAATGATCTGCCAACTATGTAACAAATTATCTTTTTCTCTTTCCATGAAAGCTTTGATATTTTAGATAACTCTTTTAGTATTGTTTTTTCTTTTTTTCTCCAGAGTCTTTCTACTTTTGGTATATATTCCATAACTTTTTGTTGATTTGGATATTTTTCTTGACCAAATTTCATACTCTTTGACCATTCTCGCATATTTTGGTCATAAATCCATGAATATCTGAATTCAATATGTGGAATCATTTTATTTCCTCCAGCAAAGTTAGTTTAGAGACGAAAAAACCCTCTGAATCATTATCTTGAGGATATATTCTGCATGCTTTTTGAACTTCTTTGTTATATTCATGGTCTTTCCATTTTGTTATGCCTTGACGGCATTTTAGGGGAAGAGAGAAAGATTCAATTTTTACAGGGAAGTTTTTTAAGGCAAAATCTAGAACATCTTCGTTTTCTTCAGGAGTGTGAGTGCAAGTTGAATAAACAAGAACGCCGTCTTTCTTGAGGCATTTAAGAGCAAAAGCAAGAAGCTTTTTTTGCATTCTTGAAAATTTACCAATCATTTTTGGATTCCACATGAGAAAGGTTTTTGGAGAGCTGCGAAGCGTGCCCTCTCCGGAGCAGGGTGCGTCTAAAAGAATCCTATCAAATTTGAAATTACGCTTTGAGAGACGAGAGCAGAGAGCAATAGCATCATTTTTTGTGATTATGCAGTTGGTGGCACAGCAGCGTTCGAGCGTTGCTGAAAGTATTTTAATGCGATTAAGCTTGAGATCATTTGCAATAATTGTGCCTGTGTTTTGCATGTGCGATGCGATTTGCGAAGTTTTTGAGCCAGGAGCAGCGCAGAGGTCGAGGATTAGTTCTCCTGGTTGCGGAGCAAGAGCAAGGACTGACATCATGCTGCTGATTTCCTGAATATAATAATACCCAAGAAGATGCTCTATTGAGTTGCCTAGTTCTCCTGGGTTTAAAGGTTGGTCTATTAACATTATTTCTGGATAATTTTGATAAGGTCTTAATACATTCCATTTTTTTGAAAGTCTTGTGAAAAGTTCTTCATGAGAAATCTTTAGAGTATTGCATCTTATGAAATTTTTTGGCGGTGTATGCACTATACTTTCAAAGGCGGAGAAATCTTTTTCATCCGGAAGCAAGGAGCGCATGCGCTGTTCAAAGAGAGGTTTCATTTCATACTTGTAATTCATGCAATAAAATAGAAGAAGAGGGTTTTAAGTGTATGGTTTTCTTTCTGTTTGTGCTCTTTCTTTGTAAAAAACTAAACCTTACTTAATTTTTAGTTATTCTAATCGGAAACTATTCTCCTAATTTGCATTCATCAATGAATTCCTTTTTTATTCTGAAAGTTGAAGAGGCTACTTTTTTCAAATGATATGAAATTGATTTGTTTGTACATATGACAACATAAACAACTTTCCTTCTAAAGCCAATTGCTGCAGAAACAGCTCCTGAAAAGTCACCATCATTTGAGATAATAAATGCCTTGTCATATTCTCCTTTTTGTGCATCTAAAGTCAAATCCAAGGCAAGATTTACATCGGTTGCTTTTTCTACATGATATATTTTTCCATCTTTTTTTCTCTTTTCCAATCTCCCTAAAATTAGATTTAGTTTGTTGATTTTTCTTAATTTCTCAAAGAAAGATTGCTGTTGAGCATAAGCTTTTGGATTTTCTAATTGGTCAACAGGGGCAATGTAATAGTTAATTTTGACTAATTCATAATCCCTTGCTAATTTTTTGCAAAACTTTTCTAAATCTATTCTACAATTGAATGTGTCTTTGATAGAAAAATAAAAATTACTGCCATCAATATAAATCACAATCTTTTCTTTTTCGGAATTCATAATAAAAAGCATGAGATCCTTCCAGATCTCATGGAATTAATTGATGATAGTTATGAATGAAGGTATAAATAGTTTTCGTCATTGTAATCTCTGTCTTGAAAGTTCGCTTACATTTTAAAATTAGATGAAATTTAAATTTACCTTATAATGGCATAATTAATTAGGATGTTGTTACGCAACTCCAAATTAGAGTGTTTCATGAAGAGATAACGAAGAAGAGGGTTTTAAGTGTATGGTTTTCTTTCTGTTTGTGCTCTTTCTTTGTATACTTCCTTGAATGCCTTAATATGTGATGGATAATCCCGGAAGCCTGCTGACTGCAAAAATATTTCAAGTAGGGAGCGGCTTGATTCATAAAACTGGAGTGTATCTGCAAGGTCTTTTTGAGAAGTTCCTCTAGCAATATGGATATAGCTGTTATAAAGCGATTCATGCACCCCTTGGTTTTTTGGTATTCTCATAAATTGTCTTTACAAAAAGAATGTTTTTAAATATTGTTATATTTTTTAAAAATAAAATTAAAATTGGCGGGAGAAGGGCTGTTAAGCGTGATTAAGAATAAGTATTCAGATGCTAAATTCTTCTTACAAAGAAGTGCTGCGTTTACAAAACTCCTGCAGCGCCTAGAATGCCCCAGACGAGCGTTAGTGCTGCCCAAATGTAGTTTGTCCACTTCGGCCAGTTGAATGCTGTTCCCAATGCAATTAAAATACCTACGAGAATTGCACCTCCGCTCATTGCGTTAAATACCATGGTTGCCTCCTTGTTTATTAAAGGAGAAGGAGTATTTAAAGATGGCGATAATTTGGGCTGTTAAGTTAGCATCAGGTTAATCAAGACAGAATGCTTTTTATAATCTATTTATTCAATATAGTTATTTTGTTTTCCCCATTTAATCCAACTATTAATAGCTTCTTCAAAATTTGCTCCTGCTTTAACAGGGTTTTGTTTAGTCAGTGTTTCTAACGCGTTAAACCACCAATCAGGGCGTTGTCGTAATTCTTCTAATATCAATGGAATAACATTATTTCTTTTTAAACTTAAAATTGATTGATAAGATGGATGTTTATACTTTTGAGTTGTTATAGATAACATACCAGTTGAAACTTTCCAATCATAAGCTAGGCGATTAAAAACCTCGCGAGTAGTTATCTGATTATCTGACTCTATTATTTTTCTATATTGTTCCATGTTCACTTTTCTCTAAATAGTGTACTTCTTTTAAAAGCTTTTCTAATTCGTATTCAGAATAAAAGAATTAAGGAATGCAAGGTGATTAGATACGGAAGGAGTTTCAGGAACTGATTTTCTTTGGATGTCACAATGATGATTAAACAGATTTTTTTGATGTCAAGGAACTTGAAGAAAACCTTGCCTTTCAAGGCAAGGTTGTTCCTTGAGCATCCAAAAGTCCTAAACAAACCATGGGCTTTAGCCCATGGTCAAACACAAGGACTTTTTGATATATTTGATTTTAATCCTTTAAGTGAAAATAGATGCAGCATGAATGCGAGGGGGACGACGAAGAGAGGAATAAGCGCGAGCGGGAATAGTGAAAGCTGTTCTGTTGAGACTTCTAGAGGAAGTGTTTGTACAGGGCGAGGATAACCCAGCATGCCTATCCCTATTGCTGCAATAAGGTCAAGAATACCGAAATAATTCCAGTATATTGCTGCTTTTTTTACTATTGGAGAATCTTTTTTGAAATATATAAGGAGAGCTATTATTGGGGCGAGGAGCCCGACAATCATGTCGCCGTAGCCTGCTGAATACGCGAAGAGCCAGGGGAGAAATCCGAGAGCAGCGAGCGTGAGGAAGCTGTATCCTACAATGCGGTAGGTTTGAATGCCGATGATCCAGTGTTGAGGAATTGCAGTCATAATTAGTTGCGCTGTTTTTGAGTTGTACACTTTTTGAAGAATAGCAAAAAGTAGGATGAAGCCGATCATAATAAATGGAGCAACGAAAGGATTTTGTGCAAAGACGCTTGCTTTTGCAGTGAAATATACAATAAGAAACCAAGCAGTTAGAGAACTGAAAGCAATAGCAGAGTATTTGAAGTGTTTTTTTGCAGGCGTTGATTTTTTTATTGCGATGTGGATGAGAAGCCAAGTCACTAAGGCGAAAGAGAGAGCTGTTATAGTAATTGATGTGTTGAAATATTCTGGAATAGCTGCCATGGTGACTCTTTATTTCTAGAATAATAGGAATGAAGTACTTAAAGGTTTTTGGTTATGCGCCTATCAATGAAATTGCTTCAATAATTGATAAGAATAATAAGGTTGATGTATAGTATTTGTAATCCTGTCATCCGTAAATTTTTTTTCTTATCAGAAAAAATTGCTAATTTTTCAAACAAAAAATAGCCTAATTATAAGTGAGGCGCGAAGCGCCGAACGCATCCGGTTTCTGCACTTTTTACGACGAGAAAAGAGGGGAAAAGGGCGGTTAATGGTGATTAAATGAACGAAGTTATTTGCCTCTCGTTTTTATAAATTAAATTGGAGGTTATCGCTTTGACGGTGATAATTCTAAATCTCTCTTCTCGTTACGCTTAAGCAACCTGTGAAACAACTGCGCTCACGCGCCTAATCTCGCTTAAACGTAATTGACGGAAATAAAAGAAAGTTTATGATTTGCATTCCCCCGACCACCCGCCCTAAGAAAAGGTGGCGCGAAAGACAAAGAAATTTAAAGACAATTCCCATAAAACTTTCATGATTGATCAAGTTATTAGAAATAAAATGAAAGAAAACATTGCTGAGACAATTGAAAAGATTCACAATCTAAGACCATTTGCGGTTATTTTAACTGTCACTTCAGCAATTGGTCCAGGCATTGCAATTAAAGCAGGATTGAAAAAAGCATATCCTGCCGAGAAGCAACCTTATTTTCTTTTTATTGATCCACGATTACATGCGCAAATGGAGAAAGGAAATTCAGATTATAGGGTGATTCAACAGCATGTTGAAAAAATAGATCGCTTTATTAAATCACATTCTAAGCATCCAGAAAAAGAGAGAATTGTCGTTTATGATGAGTTTGGAGGTCCTGATTCTGTAGCCGTAATTAAAGGTTCTGAAGCGTCATTTAGAGGTAATTCTGGTTCAAAACGTGCAGCTCATTATCTTATGAATGGTATTAATATCATAGCACCAGAATACCAAACTAAATATCAGGACTTATGGATAGTTCAGAGCCCCTCCGAACTTTACGGAATTGAAAATAAGTTGGGAATAAGTAAACTTATTCAAAGGCCTGGAAGAGTTGAACATGGAGGTCATTATAGAACAGAACATGGTACAAAAGGTAAAGAAATTACGAAGGCTCTAAGAAATCTTGGAGAAGAAAGTGCTGAGGCGATATTAGAAAAAAAGAAAAGTTTGGAACATAAAGTCGTTTCTGTAATAGTAATCGCAGGCTTTGCTGGTTTTTTGCTTTTCTTGTCATCTAACATAACTGGAAATGCAATTGCAAATTTATCAGTGAAAAATTCTTCTACAATTGGAATTATATTACTTGCAATTGCATTAATATCTGGATTTTTTTTGTTGAGAAATAGAAAGAATAAATAAGAACGCGCCACCTTAAAAATTCCCACCACCGCAAATCATAAACACTAAATAACAACAGCTCGTCAATTCCACTCGAAGAGAGATTTACGAACAAATAATTCAGACACGAGGGGCTTTCGTATCCCACTCGTGCCTATTCAGGTCACTTAATCCCTATTGAACGGAACATTCCTTGATTTATCCTAAATCGCTTTTTTCGTAAAAGACGGAATGTTCTGTAAGTTTTAGGTTGTTGTTATCAGATATTTATGCCTAAAACTTCGTTCAACTTGTAAGATTAAGCGTAAGGAGTAGTTTTTCTCGTGATTTGATATTTCATTTCGGTTAAGCCTTTTCAAAAACAACTACGCCGTTCGGCGTTTAATCTTGCTTAACCAAAATTGTCGAAGATGAATATCTTTAAAATCTGTTGCCCCCAACCACCCACCCTTGATACGAGAGTTGCCCGCGTCCCTTCGAGACAGATAGTCTGCTTACGCAGAAATATAGTATGAAGAGAAGAATATTTTATGCAAATTTAAGGCAAAATTTTTCTAAAGTTTTTGAATGTGGATTTTAATCCCCAACATCAAGATTAATTGACCTGAAAGAGGTAGGATTGTTTTCATGCCTGCCTATCCATGCAGATTTTGTTCTATAATCTTTTCCTTCAACAGGTTCTGTAGTATTATTGTCGGTATAAATTCCCTGAGAGGTTATGTAATTAACAGTCCATGATTTTGACTCCCTATTATGTATTATATTAGACATGTTTATTTCTTCCATCAATCAAAACTTTTGGAACTTCAATTAAAACTTCTCTTTGTCCTACCTTTTTCTCTAATCCTGCCAAGGAAGGTTCAACAACTTTTCCTATTATTAAATAAACTGTTTCGTCTTCTTTTTGTGCTTCATAAATGGAATGACATGCACCTATTCCACACAGCATTTCTTTTGGAGTTACTTCATATATTTTTCTGTATTTCATAATAGTTAATAAATAACAAACTATTTAAAATTTATGTCTCAAAATAACCAATTTATTGAAAATTAAATAGAAACATTTAAATAAATAAGGATTCTTTTATTGGTATTATGGAACTTAACGAGCTAGATTATAGGCTTTTAGAATACCTTTATCATAATCATAATGAACCGTTTTCAAAAATAGCAAAGTCAACAAAACTATCAAGAGACCAAGTAGAATATAGAGTAAATAAATACCTTAAGGAAGGAATTATAAGAAAATTCTTTTCCATATTCAATTACAATAAGCTAGGTTATCGGCTTTTTGTAAATTTATTTCTGAAATTTGAAAAGCCAAGAATGGCAGAAGATTTTTCAAAAAATTTGTTTAAAAACAAGAATTGTATTTCATATGGCAAGGTTTATGGGAGATATGATATTTTTTTGAATGCTGTTTTTAAAGATGATGCAGAATTAAATATATTTCTTTCTAATTTATTTGAAGATGAAAATTATGTTTTAGTAGATTATCTATTGATTAAGCCATCTTTAATTGAATTATATCCTCTAAAATTTATTAACAGTTATAAAAAAGAAGATTATTCTCTTATATTTAATGATGAAAGTAAAGTGAGTCTTGATTACTTAGATATTAAAATTTTAAAAATCCTTGCGGAAAATGGAAGAGAGAGACTTATTGATTTAGCTCTTAAAACTAAAGCATCAAGTGATGTTGTGCTATATCGTTTAAAAAGATTAAAATCTAACAAAATTATCTTAGGCAATAGAATTCAGTTTAACATGTCATTATTAGGGTATTTTTATACTATTTTAATGATTAATTTTAGAAACTTCTCAATAAAAAATAAAGAAAAAATAAGAGCGCATGTAAAAAATTCAAAATGTACTAATTCTATAATCTTTAATTTACAGAAGCCTAATTCTATAATCCAACTTTTTCATAAAGAAATAAAAGAGGTTAGAGATGAAGTAGAAAAAATGAAGGACTTGTTTGGGGATAGCTTAATAGATATAGATATTTTACAAATCGGAGATGATGAAATTGAGATTAGGCCCTTACCTTTTCTTGATTAATTAAAAATTGTCTTCTTTTTTCCAAAAAGAAGCAAAAAGGCGGGCGGGCAACTCTTGGATACAAAAAGGAACCCACCATCCACAGATTTTAAAGATATTCATCTTCGACAATTACATTCAATATCAAATTTTTTGTGAAAACTATCCCTTCCGAGGCTCTGTTTTCGCACTCGGACACATGCGTGACGCTTAATCACCAGTAAACGGAATATTCTTTGATTTTTAACAAAATCATTCTTCTCGTTCGAAACAGAATATTCTATAACTTTCATTCTTTTAATATTAAATAAATTGTAATGAAAGTTCGTTTACAACGTATGATTAACCAAACTTCTGCTTTGCCCTCCGCTTCGCTTCGGGTTGCTATCCCCTAATATGCTTTGAGTTTTCCCACTCCCTCCTCGATTTTTATTTGTGAAAAATAATAAATTTGTATAAAAATCTCGTCCCTTTAGGCTACAATTCTCAGCCAGTTATCGTCGCTTCGCTCCTCCAAATAATTTCTCACTTCGCTTAACCGCTGGGTGCGAATCAAAGATGTCGCACAATGGCTTGCTTAAACGAAATTACTGATTAATAAAAAGAATAGAAAGATTTATTTATTCGTGGGAAAAACCGACTTTTACACCTTCTGCTTTTGCGTAAATTTCAAATAATTGCTGTATTTCGTCAGAATATTTTTGTGGAAAATTACCTTTAAGCGTCATACCTATTGCTCTATTTTTGTCGGTGTGATGTTCTCTTAATCCACAAACTGCTTCAACTAATAGTCCTTCAAGACTAAAACCGCCAGTTCCTTGAATCATTTCTCTTGCAGGACTATATCTGACTTTATATCTATTTACATCTTCGCTTGAATTTTCTGGTTTTTCCCTTGTTGGTGTAGCAATAAAAGTTATATGATACATGAATGATGGATAAATTGATACTTTATATATCTTTCTATCCGTTACTATCCTATAGTGTCAGCAATTACTCTTCGAAATCGGCTGAGAACAAAGCAGAAGACACGAGGACTCTCGGGAGTCAACTCGTGCCCTTCGGAACCGCCTAATCACAAGTAAACGGCAGATTGCTTACTTTATCCTAAAGTATTTTCTTTCGTAGAAAATCTCAATCTGACCTAACTTTCAAGATATTATTCAGAAGGAACGCTTATTTCTATTGGAAGCCTTTTATTTAGAGAAGCCAATACTTTATTAAGGATACCAACTCTTTTCTTAAAGGATAGTATTCCCACATTTACAACTCTTTTAGTTTCTGCATCCCTAGTTACAAAAACCCCTTCTTGAACTTCTTCAGTTGTTCCTTTTTTTGCCGGCTCTTCAAAAGAGACCTCTAAGAAATCGGCTTCTTCGTCATAGTATACATCATATGTTTTGTGTTCTTTCATTTGATTTTAGTCTCCAAATAAGATGAGACAATATATCCTTCTCCGTTTAAGTATTTTACTATTACAAGCACGAATTTGTTCGGTTTGTCTAAGTATTTGTAACCTTTATAGAAATACCTAACATTTTCGTCAAAAGAATAGGAAGTTATTTTGTCTGGTTTTTGTAATGTTTCTTTAATCTCTTCGATGTATTTATTCATGTAAGGATGTTCATCCATCATATGCGAATGTTGTTTATTTGTAAGTTTGATTAGCTTCCCGTTTTTATCAACCACATCAAACATGTTCATACTGGAAATAACTATTCCAATGTTTTAAACCTTGTTAAAGTTGCCTTGAAAGTTTGTTTACAGCGTAGGATTAAGCGAAAGGATTAGTTTTTCTCGTGAATTTGATATCTCATTTCGGTTAAGCCATTCTGAAAAACCTACGCCGTTCGACGTTTAATCATGTTTAAACAAAATTGTCAGGAGTTCAGAATATCGAAGGTTGCTCTCCCATCCAATAGGGCGTGCACAAACGAGGGGCTGACGGCAGAAAA
>JBBSYH010000012.1:0-2040 GCA_038045365.1 Nanobdellota archaeon | reverse complement strand
ATCTTGATAAGACAAAAAAATCTCTTGAAATAGCAAGGCAAAGGATAGAATCAGCCGAATATTTGCTTAAGATAAATCAAAAATTTAATCATTATATTATTGTTGATGCCTATAATTCAATGTTCCATGCTGCGCGCGCTTTGCTTTATCGTGACGGCATACAAGAAAAAAACCATTACGCTGTCTTTGTTTATTTGAAAGAGAAATATTCCAGCAAGATACCTTTGAATATTATTAATTTACTTAATATTTATAGGATTGAGAGACATGAAGCAGTTTATGGCCTTGAATATAGGCCTACAAAAGAAGATGCAAAATCTGCGTTAGAAGACGCCAGGCTTTTTATAAAGGAAATTGAGAAGCAGATAGGCTAAAGTTGCTTTCTTCATTTTAGGAAGAAATAGAAAACATTTTAAATCAGTTTTTGATGTATTAAATATGGAGTAAGAATATGAGAAAAAATCCATATCTGAGCATGAATATTTATGAATTAAGGAAAGTTATAGTAGATAAAAATTATACTGGCTTGACAGTAAAAGACCTTCAATTTGAAGACAGTGACTTGTTATCTACTTTAAAATATAGAAAAACAGAGGGCATATCATTCTTGAATGCTTTTTATGAAGAAGGATTATTAAAAAGATTAAGGCTGCCTTTTGGCTATTATAAAAATTTAAAACCAAAAGAAGTTATTAAACTCGTTGAACGAGATTTTAAGGGCTGCACTATAAGTGAGATAAGTGAGATCCGCCCAGGTTTAGTAACATATCTTAGGAATACAAAGTTAAAAGGAAGAAAAAATCTGGTAAATATTCTTATAGAAAATGGAACTCTCAATGACGGCACAAAATCGCGTTCTTTATCTATTAGAGGAACACATCGCACACGTCATGGTAAAAACTGGAATAGTCTTAATTGCGGATATAAAAATCCTGCAGAATATTTAAAAGATTATGCCAAGATGTATTAAAGTGAAACTATCCCTTAACTTTAGATTTATAAGAATTAAATATTTCTTTCCTAAGATTTTTGAAATTTCCTTCTGCAATTGCAGTTTGTGCGCGCTGCATTAATTGCTGCAGAAAGTAGAGATTGTGATAACTTGCGAGCTGGAATCCTACGCCTTCCCCATCCTTAAGAAGATAACTTATATAAGAACGAGTATAGCGCTTGCAGACAAAACATTTGCATTCTGAATCTATTGGACTGAAATCTTTGCGAAATGAAGCATTTGAAATCCGTAAAAAGCCTGAGCTTGTAAAAATTGTGCCGTGCCGCGCATTTTTTGTTGGAAAACGAGAATCGAATATATCTACTCCTCTATCTATTGCTTCAATTAATTCTAAAGGATTACCTGCACCCATAAGATAACATGGTTTATTTTCGGGAATATAGTGTTTTGCTATTTCTATCATAGAATATTCGGACTCTTTTGGCTCACCTAAAGCAAGACCTCCTATTGAAAATCCATCAAAATCTAAAGCTGTTATTTCTTTAGCTGATTTTTCACGTAAATCTTTGTGTATTCCTCCTTGAATTATTCCAAAAAGAAGCTGTTTTTTTTCTTTGGGAAGATGAGATTGTATAGAATCATGACATTCTTTACAACGATGCGCCCAGAGAGTTGTTTTTTTAACTGCGGCTTCAATTGATTCTTTAGATTCATGGAGAAGAGGCATACTATCAAGGCACATAGCAACATCGCTGTCAAAAGCAAATTGTATCTCCATGTTCATCTCAGGAGTTATGAACTTCTTTTCACCAGTATAGGAATTTTTAAATATAATGCCATCTTTTTTTGTTCCAGCATATAAGGAAGGAGAATACATTTGAAATCCTCCGGAATCTGTAAAAATTATGCCCCGATATGACATAAACTTCGAAATACCGCCGATTTTTTTTATTACCTCTACTCCTGGCCTTAGAGAAAGAATAAATGCATTGCAGATAATTGCTTGAGCATTCATGCTTTCTAAATTTTCACTTGAAATATGCTTGACTGATGTTTTTGTAGCAACAGGCATGAAAAATGGAGTTTTG
>JBBSYH010000011.1:0-2368 GCA_038045365.1 Nanobdellota archaeon | reverse complement strand
TATGCAATCAGGGAAGAATTATAAAGCAGACTCATATATAATTATTATGTTTTTACAACACACATTAAATAATGTTTTTTCCCTGTTAATAATTTTATTAGTAATTTTTTTTGGACTTTATATTACGAGGACGATAAGCCATAGCGAACTTGATGATATGCATCCTGCAATTCCTTGCCAGAAAGAGCTACTTGAGGAAAGCGATGTTTTTTGGATAATTCCTCTTTATGAAAATATTTCAATTGCAGAAAATATGACTTGGTGTAGAGAGATTTTGAGTTTAAACAAGACTTTAGGTTTGCATGGAATTAATCATAAATACAATGAGTTTTTAGAAGGAAGAAGTGAGGAATATTTAGAGAGAGGGATTGAAGAATTTGAGAAATGTTTTGGCTATAGGCCAGAGAAGTTTAAAGCCCCGCGGCTTGAAATTTCTAAGGAAAATAAGGAATTAGTCAGCGAATATGGAATGAAATTAAAAGGAAGACTAAATCAAATAACGCATAAAGTTTATCATTGCAATGACCATGGAGATTATCCAAATGCTTTTATCAGATGGTTTTAATTTTTATTCAATCTGGAACCTTAAAATAGCTCCGACGCCCTTAGTTAAATTTAGAAATTGCTCTCCTTCTTGATTTTCAGTAGAAATTATGAAAACTTCTGCGCTAATATTTTCTGCTGCTTTTTCAAGCTCTTGAACTTGTTTTTTAGGAAGTTTTTTTGATATAAGCAAGGTTTCAACTGCTCCGCGTTCAAGAGCAAGCTGTGTTTTTGTTAAGCCATAGACGGCTTTTTCTTTTCTCTTGCCTAGTGTTTCAAAGAATTTTTGGATAATTTCTCTTTCTTTAATAAATTCCTGCTGTGAAATATCTTCTTGTGATGCTTCAACAAGCAATCTTAAACCATGTTCGTCTGTGTATCCAATATCTTTTATCGCAATTACTTTTTCTTTTAATTTTGTTGCTAAGTCTCCATATTCAAGAAATTCTTCCTTAGTTGGAATTGGCCCGCCAATTATGATTCCTTTTAATTTTTTGGATTCGAAGAATATTTCTTTCATGGAATCTGCAACTCTTTTGAAGAACTCTTTTGCAAATCCTTCTGTTAGACGCTCAAATCTTTGTGCTGATTGACCGCCTGCCCTTATTTTTCCAGGAACTCCCGATGTGAGAGTTCTTATAACTTTGATTTGTTTTCCTTCTAAAACACCGATTGTTGCTTCTCTTCTATCCATAACTAATAAGCCGTAAATTTCAGAAATCTCAAGTATCTCTTTTAATGGTTCAATGACAAATGTTTTATCGCAGCGATAGAGGCGAATGTTCAAGGATTGAGGAGGTTCGTATGCCCATATTTGAATGTCTTGAACACCTTCTTTTTCAGAGACATTACCGCAGAAAATTGCCAATCCGTTTGGAGGAGTTTGCTTATAATTTTTTAGTTCTCTGATAATTGTTTCAAGAGCAGTAACAACAGCTGTTCTTGTTTGTTTTGACTTGATATTTTCAGCTGTGCCTGCTTCTGAAGAAAGCTGTGCAGAAACCTGATGAATGTTAGTGCCTGCGGGGATTAAGACTGTGACAAGCTCTGTATGAGTGCCGCGAATATTTTCTAGAAGAGAAACAAGTTCTTCTAATTCCTGCCTTTGTTTTTGAGTCATTTCCTGACTTATTTTGCCCTTCATGTCACGAAGAAAGCAGAGAGGTTAATAAAACTGTGGGTTATAAATTAAAGAATTGTTGCTTCTTTAAAACTCTTAAAATGTCTGTCTGTCGTAATTAATTTAAGATTATTTCTTTGAGCAACTTTTAAGATGAGCGCATCTGCCAAGCTAAAGTTCTGATTTTTTTCTTTTTCATGTGTATGTAATAGGCCCGCTTCTTTTGCTGTTATTCCATCTATAGCTAAGAGAACACAAGAAGACAAAAGTGCAAATGCAGAGCCAATATTACCTTTCTTTCTGGTTACCTTACTGATAACTTCTGCAATAATTAAAGGAATAGTAGTTATTTCATTATCTTCATTATTAAACAGAGCATTTACATTTTCTCCTTTTTCACTACCTTCCAAGTATTCAATCCATGCAGAAGTGTCAATGAGATATTTCATAATCTATCTTCCATTCTATCTTCTTTTCTGTTATAAGAACCGATGCCTTTCAATGCACCAAAATAATTTACTCTTTTCTTTTTAACTTTTAATTCTAAAATATCATTCTCATTAATATTCTCGGCTTTTACTAAGATAGCAGGTATAGTTATGACTAAAGAACCGCCAATTCTCCTAGCTTTTGCAAGAGTTGTCGTTTTTTCTTCCATGTTATATATTATGTTATATTTTATATAACATGATGTTATATATAAAG
>JBBSYH010000010.1:4843-9459 GCA_038045365.1 Nanobdellota archaeon | reverse complement strand
GATTCTGTAAAGTTAACGGGTGATGAAACAACCAATAAAAGGGTTTAAATATAGGATATCCTTAAGATATCCGATGAAGAGAGTAAAAATAGAAACTAAAAGCAAGATTATCCTAACGGATATTGAAGGCTTTTACAAAAGAAAAGTAACTCCCTTTGGAAATAGTGCAAAGGTAGATTGCCCAAAGGAACATATCGGAAAAGAGGTTTATTTGATAATTATAAAATAAAATTAGAAGAGGATGATAAACTGTTGCGTAAATTGCTCCTCTCCTAATTATGTCCGTAATGGACACGATAAAGAGGGAGTTCAGCGATATAAATGTTGCGAATGCAAAAGAAGATTTTGCGAGAAAGGAATATTCGCAAGGCACAGATATCCTGTTGAACTCATCATGGATGCTATCTTTCTGTACTCACAGCCCATATCAACAAGAGGAGTTGTAAGAAACTTAAAAAGATTCAGGAAGATAGAACCGAGTCATGTTTCAGTTTACAATTGGGTTATCAAATTTGCTTCTTATATAATAAAAATAGCGTCGATAAAACCATTAAACTTCTCAAATGAATGGCATTGTGATGAAAAGTTTATCAGAGTCAGAAAAAGCAGAGATCCCTTTGCCTATCTCTGGATTGTTTCTGATTCTAACTCAAATATAATTACAACTCATGTTAGTTTCAGAAGAAATATTGAAAGCGCAAAAATTGTTTTTGAGAAAGCTAAGCAAAGAACTGGATTTCTTCCAGAGATTATGGTAACTGATGGTTTGCAGGCATACAAAAAAGCCTGCAAAAAATCTTTTGGAAAAAATACAAGACATGTAGTTGCGCATTTTGAACCTGCAAGAATTGTTCATAAGAAAAAACTGATGAAGTTGAGCAATAACATAGCCGAAAGAATTAATCAATTTCCTGCTTTACGATTGCACGCAATTAGAGGATTTAAGAGATTAAACAGAGCTAATCTCCTAATTGAGTTTTTTACGATTTATTATAATTATTTGATGCCTCATGGAGAAAAAGAAGAAGTTAAAGTTCAATGGGAAAGAGTTCCAACGCTAATTAACAGATAGCAGATAAATTCTAAAGAGAACTATTTGCCTTCTAGAATTTATCACCTTTTAAGTTAACGGAATCCGCTACCACAATGCTTAAATCTTATTATTTATTATTATCTAAAGAGAAACTCCCTTACACTCATGTCAGAAATACTTCCAGCTTATCACAAAAACGATGCGCCTCCGCGGCTTGAAAGCCGCGGTTTGCAGTGGCGCTCGTTTCATCAAGGACGCGAGTCCTTGACTGCCGTCAAGAACCAAGGGTTCTTGAGGTTGGAGATGCTCGGGGAGCTACCGCACCATGAATGGTGCGGTTTTCTCGAGGCTCCCCGACATAAAAATATGCGAGAATATGTACGGAGAAACGAAGAAATACTCAGGACAGCATATGGCGATAGATTTATTGCAGTTGTCGGAAAAGTTGTAGTAGGCAGTGATAGGGATGAGTTTGTATTAGCAAAACGAGTGCAAGAAAAATTTAATGGTAGAGAAGTATTAATCGGAACAATCGAAGAGGTTCTCAACAGGAATCCTGTTTATCTTGAATCTCCAGAGGTCGAACGTTAAAATGGATCCAACACACCTAGCAGAAAAATACAGAGTTAAAAAATATTCTGAAATAATAGGGCAGGAAAAAGCAGTTGAAGAAGTAAAAAAATTTCTTCTTGAATTTCCAAAGAAAAAAGCACTTATTCTTTACGGCCCAGCAGGAACAGGAAAAACTTCTTTAGCTATTACAGCTGCAAAGGAAAACGATTACGAAATCTTTGAATTGAATGCATCAGATTTAAGAAACAGAGCAAAGCTCGAGGGAATTTTAAAACCAGCCACATTGCAGCAAAGCCTTTTCAAAAAAGAAAAATTGATTTTGATGGATGAAGTTGATGGCGTGACTGGAACAGATATTGGAGGCATACCAGAACTGATGCGCATTCTTGAAACAACTAAATATCCTATAATAATGACATGCAATGACATTTGGCAGACTAAATTATCACAATTAAGGCCAAAATGCAGATTAGTTGAAATGAAAGCGCTTATTTCTGGAAAAATAATTGAAATAATAAAAAAAATAGCTGAAAAAGAAAATTTTAATAAAGATTCATCATTCTTAAACAAAATTGCTATAAAATCACAAGGAGATATCAGGGCAGCAATAAATGATTTGCATACGCACTCTCTAGGAGACAGCATTTTTGTAGATGTTTCAGAAAAAAGAGATGTTGAAGAAAATATTTTTAATATATTAAGAAAAATATTCAAGGAAAAAGATCCATTCCTTAATTTATTTGACAGCACAAAAATGTCGCTTGATGAGATTCTTTTGTGGCTGGAAGAAAATATACCTAAAGAATACAAGAATGAGGCGCTTGCAAAAGCTTATTATGCTTTAGGCAATGCAGATATATTCAGGGGCAGAATATATAAGAATCAAAGCTGGCGTTTTCTTATATATCAGAATATATTTCAAAGTGCAGGAGTATCTTTCTCAAAAAAATCAGCTTTACACGGCTTTACAAAATATGAGCCTCCTAAAAGAATTTTGAAAATTTGGATAAATAATCAAAAAATAGTGCAAAAAAAAAGCATATCAAAAAAATACGCAAAACTAGTGCACTGTTCTACTAAGAGAGTAATGGCAGATTTTCCTATTTTAAAGATTATAATGCAGAAAAACTCAATACAAAAACAACTTAATCTGTCTGAAGAAGAGCAGGCTTTCCTTTTAAAATGATTCCAATACCTTCAGGAAAAAGAAAAATCCTTGCTGGCTTTCACGGCCTTCCAAAGAGCTGGATGCTTTTTGGAGATTACGCGATAATAACCAAGCACTTCTGCGAACTTGCAGAAGGTTTTGCATTACATCCAGAAGTAAAATCCGGCTCTCTGCTAGTATACAAACTTGAAAAATATCGAGAGAGGAAGAAAGAGTTTTTTGAATTAAGCAAAAAAATCTTAGAAAAAAATCCACAAATTGTTCATCAAGATGAACTTATTTATTTATTTCATCAATATTTGGAAAAAAATGAATATCAAGACGGCATTCCATTAATTGAAGATGATATAGACTTAAACAATGAAGGAAACTTAGTCAATGTTATATTAGAAGGAGAAAAACGTTTTCTTTCTCTAGGCATTTACAATGAAATACCTTATAAAAACTTCTGCACTCTTGTAAACCACGCTGTGTCTGGAGGAGAGCACGACTGGTTTGAAGAAAATACACCAGAATTCGCACAAAATGCTATTGAGTCTATTGGAAATTCAAAAAATCCTTTATATATAAATCTGCGCAGGAATCCTACATATTAATAAAAATGAAAATCGGACTTGATTTTGACGGAGTAATTACAGATTGTGGAAAACTCAAATCATTAGGAGCAAAGCGATTATACAATCTCGATATTCAGCCTGAAATTTTTAAAACAGAGTTAGTTGTTGGCTCAGGCATTCTTACACATTCTCAATATCGCTTTCTTCAAAATCAGATTTATGAAACAGAACTTGGCATGCAGATGGAAATAGTGCCTGGCGCACGTGAATACATTGAACAGCTTAAAAAAGATAGTAACAAATTATATATTATCACTTCGCGCGGAAAAGAAGCTTGTGATATTGCGCAGAGCTGGATGAACCAAAACAATATAATCCTTCCTATGCATAGTGTAGGGGGCGGCATATCAAAGAAAAAAGCCTGTAAAGGGCTTGATGTTTACATTGATGATGACTATGATAAACTAGAACCACTTGTTGGTGTTGTTCCCAATAGATTTCTCTTTTCATGGGGATATAATCAGTATATTAATACTAATGAAGATATTGCAAAACGCGTTTCTTCATGGAAAGATTTTTATGAAAAAATACAAGGGCTTAATAGCAATTAATTTCTAAATCCGTTCCACCGCTTCTCCGATGATGTTGGATACCGGCTTTCTTCGCTCTTTGCTCAATGCCTTCAGCCGCTTGATAGTCCTCAAAGGCATAGTGATATCCAACCGTGTGCACTTCCATAGCTTTTCTCTCGTCCTATCATAATGCTCCATCTCAATAAAGTCTTGTTTATACTCTTCAAATATTTTTTTAATATATTTTTTAGTGAATGGCATTCTTTAACCTCTCAGAGATTTTACGGATATCATTAATATTTTTCGTCGCAATAGAGAGTATGTGATGCTTTAAAAGCTCGCGGTCAACTGTTTTCTTATGTTGGTCTGCAAAAACAAAAGCCACAAACATTGCAGTCTTCTTGTTACCATCTGTAAAAGGATGATCAACCAAAATAGCTCGAAGTAAATAAGCAAGCTTCTTATAATGCCCGAGCTTCTTATCTGCCTGCTTTTCTAAAGCATAATCTAAGCTCGAGCTATGCCTAAGACTTCCACCAAATCCAACCGCGACACGGACAATATCTTCCTTACATATTTTCATACACATAAAAAGTCGTAAGATGTATTTAAACCTTTCTCCTCTTTGGAAATCCGCAAGAACCCTGTCTCTTATCTTGCCTTTATCAACCACACCTTGCCAATCCGTCCGCAGAAACACAGTTAGTCCCTCT
>JBBSYH010000010.1:0-4743 GCA_038045365.1 Nanobdellota archaeon | reverse complement strand
TCAACTTTCTTCCAATTCACCAACCTTCTGCCTCTAACCTAGACACCTATACACACCTAAAACAGTATCGATACATTTAAAAAGTATACGATATATTATATCGTAAACACTATGACAGAAACAATATCATTCAGGCTTGGAAAAGACTTAGAAAAAGAGCTAGTAAAGGTAGAAAAGAAGTGGATGGTAGATCGCAGCGAGATTATACGAAGGCTCTTGGCTAAGGCATTACGGGAATGGAAAATACAAAACGCACTTGAGGAACTTGCAACACATACTATTTCTCTCGGTGCTGCAGCTGAAGAATGCGGAGTTTCAATCTGGGAGATGATGGAACTTGCTAAGCAAAGAAAAATAGACTGGATTGGTTACACTGAAGAAGATCTAAAAAGAGACCTGACCATCATCAATGATATCTGACGCATCTCCCTTGATTTTTTTATCGAAGATCCGCGCATTGTCTCTCTTGAGAAAAATTTATTCATCAATCACGATTCCTGAAGCTGTCAAAGAAGAAATTATCTCCGATAAAAGAGATGATTCTTTAGGCATTGCTGAAGCAATAAAAGAAAAGTGGATAAACATCTCTTCTATCCAAAGAGAAGTCTTTCTTATAAAAGGCAAAGGTGAAAACGCAGCCATTAATCTCGCAAGTGAAAGAAAAGAGCCGTTGATTATCGATGACGCACAGGGAATAAAAATTGCAGAATCTCTAGGCATCAAGATATTCAGAACCACAAGCATTATTCTTCTTGCATTAAAAAAGAAAATAATAACAAAAAAAGAGGCTCTTAACTTTATTAAGAGTCTTGTTGAACATGGGTATTACATCAGTCCAGAATATTATGCACAGTTGCTTGAGAAACTAATTAGGAAATAATTATACCAAGTTCCTTGACATAAAAATCTGCGTAGGAACCAATCATATCACAAAACTCAAACAAACTAGAATCTCCAGCCTGAAAGCGGGAGCTTGTTTTCCGTATCAATAAATCATAATCGCATTTCTATAAAGCTCATCAACTTTTTTCCAATTAACTACATTCCAGAAAGCAGAAACATAATCTGCTCTCTTATTCTGATATTTTAGATAATACGCATGTTCCCACACATCAAGCCCAAGAATCGGAATCTTTCCGTCCATCAACGGAGAATCTTGATTTCCAGTGCTGATAATTTCTAATTTTTTCTTCTCATTAACAACAAGCCACGCCCATCCGCTTCCAAATCTTCCTATTGCTATCTCTGCAAATTTTTTCTTAAATTCATCAAAACTTCCAAATTTTTTATTTATCTCTTCTGCAATTTTCCCTTCAAATTTAACATCTTTCTTTAGCAATTGCCAGAACAAGCTATGATTCAAATTCCCTCCTCCATGATTTCTTACAGCCATGCGAATATCTTCAGGAATTTCGTTAATATCAATTAAAATTTCTTCAGCGCTTTTCTTCTGCAGTTCAGGATATTTTTCCAAGGCAGCATTTAATTTGTCAATATAAGCTTGATGATGCTTTGTATGATGAATCTCCATTGTTTTTGCATCAATGTAAGGCTCTAAAGCATCATATGCATAAGAAAGCCCAGGAAGTTCGTGTTTCATAAACGAACAGGAGAAAAATGAATATATAATTATTTCTATTGCCGAAAATAATCTCTATAAGAATTACTAAATCTTTCTAAATAAATCTCTCTTTGCCGTTTATTTTTAGTAATGCCAAGGGTTTTATCATACAATGGCCTGATAAGACTAAAACCAAAAGGTAAAATTCCAAATCCTTCTTTATCTATAAGTATCTTTCTCCCAAATTCATTTGTTATATAATTATGGAAACCAATATCATCATGATCAAAAACAGGAATCAAGTCAGGATGTTGCAAATTTTCAAGACTTGATAAAGTCTGCTTTCTAATAAGCTTAGCATTATACAATAGTTCTCCAAATGTATTAATTAGTTTATGAATTTTTTGCATAAATATCTCGCGTAACTCACTATTAGCAAACATATTTAGATTCATATCATGATGAATTTTACCTATTGATAATATTTCTTCATTCGTAAATTCTCTTTCTAATTGCTTTTCTCTAACATAATTCAAAAGAATTGCTTGACCAATGTAATTTATGGGCCTGCTTGTTGGAATGCCCTTGTTAAAAGCAAAACAAACTTTATGAAACATCTTAAGAGCCTCTGTTTCATCTCTACACCATCTAATCTTAACTTCTTGTTCAAGGCTAGTTCTTGCGTATACAACTTTAGTTCTGAAAGAAGGATTATTTCTTGAGCCTTCATCCTGTAAAGGAAGTAAAGTTTTTTTATCTAATTCGAAAGCATTTGCTATGAAATCAAAATCAGGAAAGGTTCTTTCCTTATTGCCTATTAACTCAAAGTATACATCATTGCATAAATATCCTAAATTAGATTCTACCATAAAAAAACATCTTATAAGAATTATATAAGCATTTATATTTTATTGCTCTCATTTTTTTGAGCCACTATAACAGCAATTCCGTGCCTATGTGACTCTCCTTTACCATGATGTTCTAAAGGAGTCATGAATTCTCTATAATAGATTATGCTCCAGTCCTTATATGTTTCCTTAAGCTCATTCTTTTTAAATAAATAAGGAAAGCCTTTAAACGGATTTTCTTCTGTGAAAACACTAATAATATTCAATCCTTTTTTCTTTGTATTTTCTTTCATCTTATTTATAAGCAGAGATATATCTTTTTTCTTTAAGAAATGAAGAGTTGCTATTGAAATTATTACATCAAATTTCTTTGTAAATTGATAGTCTTTAATATCTTCTGCTTGTCCTTCAACACTAACATTATTCTCTTTTGCTAATTGTAAAAACTTCTTTATTCCTTCATTTGAGCTGTCTATACCAACAACACTAAATCCTTTTTTGGCTAGAAATAAGGCGTTTCTTCCTTCACCGCAGCCTAGATCAAGGACATCTCCATTTTGCTTATACTTTAATAACTCAACAACTATTTTAGAAGGAGATAAACCCCAATAGAATTTTTTTCCTTTGTAATTTTTATCAAAATAATTCTTCAAATCCTGCATTTCACTCCAAATCCAACAAAGTATTTAAATACTTATTTTTTCTATAAAGAGTATGAAAATAGAGGTAAATATCAGAAAGAAATATTTTTTTATAATCATTTCTACATTGTTGGTTTTATCAGGTCTGTTCGCAGTTTATGCTTATAAGTCCAATCCTGCCAATCCTGCTGTTTTTGGGCATACTGCCAATGAGATTGAAGGATTAACAAACAGTTTTACGAATATAAAAGTATACACTCAAAGCGACACTTGGCCGCCTACAGGAGTAAGTGTTCCTGCTGGAACCAGAATCATGGTTGAGGTGTGGGGTGCTGGTGGCGGTGGCAGTTATTATGAAGAATTAGCTACAGGTGGTACACGGCATATAGTATGCGTTGGAGGAGGAGGCGGAGGATACGGAAAAGATATTTTCACTGCACAAACAGGAACATATAACATAATTGTTGGTGATGGAGGTAAGGTTACACCTATTGGTAATGGTCAAGTAACTTCAGTAGATGGCGGTACAAGTAGTTTCATTGGAACAGGAATATCTATAAGTGCAACAGGGGGCACAAACGGAGCGATTACTACTAGATATGGAGGTCCTCCCGGTATTGGCGGGTCAAGTACTGCGCAGTTTTCTGTATCAGGAAGTAATGGAGAAGTAAGTGATTCTGCTTCTGCTAATAAACCATATTTAATGGTTGGTGGCGATGCAGGTAATGGAGGCAGTGGAGAGAGTAGCAATACACTTGCAATTGCTCCTGGCGGCGGTAGCGCGTGTGATAAAAAAGGAGCAATTGGGCGCGTTGTAGTGCAGTGGTAAAAAGTGAAAGGTTTAAATAGAAACTATTTAATAGTTACACTATGAATTTAAGATCCATGATGACAGGAATTGCTCTTGGAGCAACAAGTCTCTGCGCTTTGGCACAAGATACAATGTCTGCTTATAAGATAGATGCTCCAGATATCAGAGCGTACTTTCAAATTTTTGACTCAGAAGGAGCTCCAACACGCGCAATTCTTGCGAATACAAATAAGATTTACACTCTTGAAATATGGGCAGAGACTCTTTCGCAAGAACATGCAGCTATTCAGGGTGTTGATTGGCATACAAGTCTTGCTAATGCCTACTCCCCCTTTAATAATCCCTCTGATCTAACTCATCGACCTATTTATTTTGAAAAACAGCATTATGGAACCAATGATTTCTTTTATCCTTTGGCAATGAGCAAGCTCTCTAATTCTGTTGATAGTTCTGGTTTGAGTAGACGCACAACAACTAATTCACTTCCCAGGCCAGCTGTGACTGATGCACGCAAGGGAATACTAGGACGTTATACGCTTGCGTTTTCTAATGCAGAAAGCATTACAAATGCAGAAGTTAGAACAATTTATTTCCGCACATTTGATGGATTTAACGGAGGCAGTCCAGTAAGAAATTCTGCAACACGCTCTCTTCGTGTCGCGACCATGCCTGAAAATTACGCAGGAACAATGCTTGTTCCTGACATCAACGACGGACAAACACCAGCAAACGATTTTAAAAAAGATAGACTTGGTAGAAATATTATAACAAACGATGCGAGGATCGACTTCGAGCCATTTTGTGCAGTTGGACCCAAAGCACCAGGAAATTATGTTTTACAGCGCTCTACAAACATTATTGGACCATGGACAAGTGTTCAGA
>JBBSYH010000009.1:11122-13598 GCA_038045365.1 Nanobdellota archaeon | reverse complement strand
ATTTCCAAGAGCGCTCTGGTTTGTAGTAAATGTCCAGCTGGTATTTGTGTATTTACGCAAATTAGAACGGTAAAGCAGACTAATTTCAGTAGCATTTAATGTTCTATTCCAGATATGTAATGCATCAATACTTCCATTGAATGGCTCATCAGTAACTGCGGCGTCAAAAAATCCAACCCAGAATTCTCCATTATTCACTCCGCCCTGACTTACTGTTTTGGTATCATTCTGCGCACCATTCACGTACAATTGCATAGTACCTGAATTATTCGACATAACAAGCGCCAGGTGCACAAACTGATTGTCTGGAGCCACATAACCAAACACAGTTTCAGCAACTCCATTATAGAAACGAAACGCGCGCCCAGCGTCAAAATACAAGTGATAATTAGTCGTATCACTCGCACGCGTTCTCTTTGAAACTAGTGCTTCACCACCGCTTGTAGGATCAGAATATGTAAAAATCCAGAGCGCGATAGTAGCATTTCCGGCAAGGTCAAGAGATGCACTATCAGTTGCATTCATAAAATTATTCACTCCATCAAAATGTCCTGCACTTCTATATCTGCCAGTGTTATTATAAGTTGCACCATTAAATAGTGTTAAATTATTCCCATATTTGCTCTGGTCACGCACATAAGTTTCATTATCTCCGATATCAGAAACATTATCAAAATTCAGCATTAAAACAAGAGAATCGTCATAGAAACTTATATTAGCCAAGCTAAGATTTGCACTAAAGTTAAGTCTGCTAAGAGAAGTAAGACTGACATTAAACTCCAAAGTAAAGTTAGTTATATTAATAATTGTATCATTTGTCCCATTCCATTGAAATAAAAACACTCTTAAATCAGTTATGTTCGTAATGCTCACATTAAAAGTTGCATTTCCTTGATTACTTGTGCTCGCATTAGCAGGAGTAGGAGAAACAAATGATATATTAAAGCCAGCAGCAGGGTCAACAATATAATCAAACTCAATTGCATCTCCTAAAACTTTCAAATCAAATACATCCTGCGATGCACTTTGTAATGAAGTAAGGAGAATTCTATATTTCTGATCTTCTGTAATTGCACCAAAGTCAGCAATGCTCGTGCTTGCATTTTTCTCATAAACTTGCACACTCGCATTGCTTGTATTTGAAGCAGCGCGCGCATAGATTGTAATATCATTATTACTCGTCAAATTCTTTTCAAATGTAACTCTAATATAATTATTTGCAGGAATATTAGTAAAGTTTCCATCTCTGGCCCTTACATAATTATAAACATCTTCAACAAAAGTTCTATTTTCATTCAAATGCTCTGCTTTTGTAATAAGAATTATGTTAAATGTTTGGCTGGACAAGTGCGGAGTTACCCATTCAACATAATCCAATTTTCCATTATTATCAGAATCCGAAGCATTAAACACAACATTACTCCTTCCTTCTTTCCAATAAATTCTTATCCTGTTTTCATCTCCAACATTATATAACTCAGGAATATTTGCAAATGAGATAACATCCGTATAATTCAATCCGTCAGGCCCAGAGATTATTACTTCCTTTCCAAACGAGGTATTTGTTTCGTTAGCAAATGGAGCATCAGTATAATATTCAATTGTATATTCAGTAGCATTATCTGCAAGAATAACTTCAACAATATCTGAATTATTAGCAGGAATTTCAGTTATTGCTCTCCCTGTTAATGCTCCTAATGTTTTTCTAAAGAATTTCATGATATTGATTTCGTCAATATCTAAATTAGCACTTGCTTTTCCGCTTATTACATTTCCTGTAACTCCATTAATTGTCACTGCGGCTGCTCTTTCGCCCTCATTATCTATCTTTTTTACACTAATATTTTCTGCTTCTTTAGGAAGCTCTATTGTTACATTTTCAGGCATTTCCAATGAAACATTCTTTGTCCATTTTACGCGCTCTCCAAGTCTTATTTTTCCATGATTTGTCAGAATAGTTTTATTTCCTATAGTTTGATTTATAGCACTCTCGTTGCTCGCTGTTTCGTTCAAAATACTTTCATTTACTGCTTCAGAAACAGCAATTCTTTTTTCAGCAGATACTATTTCATTTCCAGAATGCAGGACTTTAACACTGAAAATGCCGTTTTCAGCGCTTATATTGAATTTTGTTAAATCTATTTCAAGAGTTATTTTATTATTTCCTATATATTCTTTTCCAAATCCTTTTTCAATAACAGAATAATCAGTAGTTACTCTGACAGTACTATTCAAAATATTCAGTTTAACTTTATCATCTCCTATTTTTTCTCCTTCATATGCTACACTTTCTAAAATAAGTGATGCTGTTTCATCTTCTTCAATAATATAATTAAAATCTTTTTCTTTGCTTACAACTCCTTTAACAACATTCTTTTCTTCTGAAACAATTGCTCCCGTAATTCCTGGTTCGCTTTTGCTTTCTTTCTTTGCTTCTTTACTTTCTACCTTTGTTTCTTGTTTTTCTTCCTTACTT
>JBBSYH010000009.1:0-11022 GCA_038045365.1 Nanobdellota archaeon | reverse complement strand
TCTGTCTTTGTTTCTTGTTTTTCTTCCTTACTTTCTGTCTTTGTTTCTTGTTTTTCTTCCTTACTTTCTGTCTTTGTTTCTTGTTTTTGTTCTCTGCCTCCTTCTTGCGCTTCTCTTCTTTCTTCCCTTATTTCCTTATCTTTAGAAATTAAAATTTCAAAATCAATTGTAGGATAAATTATCTTGCTTCCTAATATGCCATAGCCTTCTCCACTTCCAGATATTTCTTTCTCTATTGCATAATAATTTCCTGAAATTAAACCATTAGATATTATCTCAGAAAGTAAAAACTCTTTGCTTTGCCCTCCAAGATTTACAGTAACTTTAGAATCCTTAGGTATTAATTCTCCTTCCTGTAAATTCAACTTGAATATTCCATCAATTTTTTCTCCCCCTTTATAAGAATCTTCAATATCAAAGGCAATTTTCCCTGTAAGGCCGTTAAAAGCAAAAAAATAAAGTAGTGTAATTAATATTATGCCAACAATAACATAAACAGCCAAAAAATTTTTATTTACCGTCGTGGATGAAGGTCCTCTAACGTAAGTTGAAACAACTTTTCCATTTACTCTGTGATTTTCATAATAGTATGGACCATATAATTTTCCACCTCTCTTGATATATCTCTTAAAAACCATCTTTTTTAGTAGTGTAATCCGGAAAAATTAGCATTTTCACATATATAAGCATTTCGCAATAGCAAAAAATCAGTTTTACACTACCAAAACAATCGTAAAATCAGCCAATTAACAAACAAATTTACTTCCCTTTTCTCTCCCAAGCTCCTATACTTGGTCTTACTTTCATATTATGACTCTTGCTTCTCAGTCCTCTTGACCTTTTTCCTGCTGAAGTAAGTCCTCTTTCTGCCCTCATATTGTTTTTACCGCTTGCAATCCATGAGATTACGCGGTCATTCTTTATCTCAGCTCTCTCAGGATCAACCATAATCACCTCAAAAAAATAATGCCCGCCATCTTTTCCTAAATAATAAGAATTAAGCACTTCTAAATTTGAATATTTTCTTGATGCACGTATTTCTGCAACCCATCTATAACTCATTTTCAGTACTTTTTTAACATGTTGCTTTCGTGACTTTCTTCCGTGCTTATGCCTTGGCCTTTTTCTCCCCCCCCTCTTTAATCTGACTCTGACAACAACAAATCCTTTTTTTGCTTTGTATCCAAGCATTCTGGCCTTGTTAAGTCTCAATGGTTTATCAACTTTTACAATGCTTTCTCCTGCTCTCCAGGAAATCAATCTGGATTGCTGTATCTCCCTGATAGGATTTTTCCATGCTTCATTTAAATAATGATATAAACCTTGTGCCATCTCTCTCAAAAAGAAAACTGGTTTTTAAATGTTTAGCCCGAATTACATTGTTACCTTAAAGGTTGGTGGAAAATAATATAAGGTCTAAAATCTTGCCCTTTTTATGGGAGTTTCGCTTAGTGTAATTACACTCATCTCCTAGCAATTTTCCACAGCAATTCAAAATACTTTCTATAACCAGAAGCAATCTCTTCATTCTTTATCACAATCGCAAGTGGTCTCTCCTTGCTCCATAAAATCAAAGCTACCTTTTTCCCATATATATTTACTGCAAGAGGAGAAGAATATTTCTGAGGCAAATATCTAACTTCAGAATAAGGTATTCTCGCTTTCCCTCTATCGCCTTTATTAAAAATAATCTTTGTTTTTACTCTCCTCTCTGCTCTCCTTTTATCAAACCAATGAAAATAAAACTGCAATATTTCATAAGCAATTGGAGATGCTCCCAAAATAAGAATCTCTTTCCCTATCGCTAGCTGGTCTTCAAACACTGTCTTTAATCCATTTTTTCCTGTATAGAAATTAGTCTCCTCTTTCTCCTTAGTCTTTGCAAACATCATTATCATGTTCGGCATTATTTCCTCAACTCTCTGCTCTTTCTCCTGTAATATTTCTACAAGCCTTTTTGGATGAGAGCACTGAAACAGTTTTACATTATTCTTTAATATATATCCAACAAGACCTTTTTGGATAAGCATTTCAATAGTATCATATACAACTCTCCTATGCAGTCCGCTCTTTCTGGAAATCAATCCTGCCTGACTAGGCCCCAGTTCAAGCAAAGTAGAATAAACTTTGCTTTCATTTTCCGTTAATCCGGCTTCATGAAGCTGTTCTCTCATTTTCTTAACAGCTCCAGCAGGACATCAGGCCTAACAATTTTAATTCCCATATATTCTTCTATATCTAAAAGATCTTTATCATAAGTTATAACATAATCAGATAAAGAAGCTAAAGCGCACTCAATTATTACATTATCATCAGGATCTCTTTTAATTAAGTTTATCTTATCTTCCACCTGAACTATTTTAACAACAGCTATTAATTTCTCAACTTTATCTCTAATCTCTTCTTTTTCGTATTTAAAATCTCTCTCTAAAATTTCGGCGAATTCTGACAATGTTTCATTCGTTGTAAAAATCTCATGATTATCTTCTATTAACCTTCTAAGTAATTTGTGAGAAACACTGTAAGACCATTGAGTAGCAGAAATTAGAAAATTAGTATCTACAGTTATCTTCATCTTATTTTTTACGTTTGGACTCTCTAAATCTCCGCACTATATTCGCAACATCCCTCTCTTTTATTCCAGCTTTTTCCGCTATCTTTTCCCCTTCTTTAGCCATCTTTTCCAGATTTTCTAATACCTCTTGTTTAGAAGGAGTCTCAACTTTCTTTAATAGAAGAGTGTCTCCGCTAGTCATAACTATAAAAATAGTTCCTTCATTTGCTTCAATTTCTTCTCTCACATTCTGAGGTATAACTATCTGCCCTCTTGATGACATCTTTGTAGTTTCTATCTTCATAATCTATCTTACCTTCTTATTATAAGATTATCTTATTTATAAACCTTGCGCTCTGAAAATATCCTTTCGCCTTTCCCTCCTATAATATTTAACCATTTTGTCTATATATATTTTGTGGTGATTAATATCACCGCATTTTTTCATTTACTCTTTTTCTCTTAAAATAATATGAACTGTAAGGAGGTAAAACAAAAATGGAAGAAAAAGTATTAGAGCTTGTTGCATCAGACAGAATTGACATTCCTTTGTCAAGCATGGAGCAAAAGCTTAGAAGGACAAAGAATAAGATTGCAAAGAATCTTGCAGAAGAGCTGGGAACATCGAGATATGAAGACCAGCGTGTTTTTGCTTTTGTCAAGACCGAAGACAAAGAAAGAGCAAGAGGCATGAAAGAAGCTGTCGCAGAATTTGCTGAAGAATTCCCAAAATATGGAAGCATTCTTTTGGGAAAAATAGCTGAAAAGAGAGTTCTGGCAGAAGATCATCTCTATTTTGGAGTTAATCACAACTGTAAATTAACAAGTGAAGATTACATGGGCGTCATGCGTTCTCTCGGCTTGTCTGACACAACTGCCAAAAATCTCTACCCTGACTTAATGGAAGTAAGCAGAAAGCTTAAAAGAAAGCGGGATGAAGAAAGAAGCATATTGGTCGGAAAATACTCTGCTGATGAATAAGCCCAAACAATAAATTTATTATTTTTTATTTTTATTTATTTTCCGCCTTTAAAATCAATGAATCAAAAGGTTAATAAACCTCATTTTCTTTAATTTAATAATGGTTAGGAAAAATACGAAAGCAAAACCAAACATAAATAAAAAAGAGATTAATAACAATCTTGGAATCGCTAGTTTAATCTTAGGAATTTTTAGTATTTTAACAAGCATGATTATTCCTTTAATAGCTTTCCTTATCGGTATTTTAGGAATTGTCTTTTCAGTAAAACAAAAAAATAAGTCTCCAAATGGAATTGCTGCTGCAGGTTTAGTCACTAGTATAATAGGCATAATACTTGGAATTATTTCATGGATCATTAATATATTTTTGTTATTGAATCCATCAGTCTAATCCTTGCTAGTTATCAGCGTTTATTGAATAATTATCCTATCAATTTAACAAAGAAATCATATAAGGAAACTATATAAATTATTTAATATGCTTACAGGTATGGCAACCAAAAATACCTTTTATATAACAACGCCCATATATTATCCAAATGATATACCTCACGTAGGGCATGCATACACAACTCTAGCCGGAGATATCTTGGCAAGATGGCACAAACTTCTAGGAAAAGATGTTTTCTTTTTAACAGGAACCGATGAACACGGCAAAAAAATAGAATTGGCAGCTGAAAAAGCAGGAAAAAAGCCAAAAACTTTTGTTGATCATCTAATCCCAAAATTCAAAGAATCCTGGGAAAAACTAAATATAAAATATGATAGATTCATAAGAACAACTGATCTAGACCACGAGCAGGCAGTCCAGGTAATACTTTCAGAAGTTCATAAGAAAGAAGACATTTATGAAGGATACTACGAAGGATATTACTGCACAGGTTGTGAAGCATATTATACTGAAAAAGATTTAATTAACAATTGCTGTCCTATCCACCAAACAAAAATTGAAAAGCTAAAAGAAGAGTCATACTTTTTCAAGCTCTCAAAATATCAAAAATCTCTCTTAAAGCATTATGAAAAAAATCCTGGTTTTATCAGCCCGAATAATCGCAAAAAAGAGATAATCAATCGTGTAAAAGAAGGGCTTCAAGATTTATCCATCTCAAGAACCTCTTTCTCATGGGGAATTCCCATCCCATTTGACAAAAACCACATAACTTATGTCTGGTTTGATGCTCTAGCAAACTATCTCTCTGGAATTGGCTATTTAGAAAACAGCGCACAATTTAAAAAATACTGGCCAGCAGACATTCATATTGTAGGAAAAGACATTCTCTGGTTTCATGCAGTAATCTGGCCTGCAATTTTAATATCTTTAAATCTTCCCCTCCCAAAAAAGATATTTGCTCATGGGTGGTGGAAATTCAGTAAAGAAAAAATATCAAAATCCCAGGGTCATTTTATCAATGTTGACAGACTTATCTCCATAGCAGGAGTAGATTCTGCACGTTATTTCTTATTTCGCGAAACTCCATTCGGTGAAGATGGAGATTTCTCAGAATCAGCTTTAATAGAAAAACACAATAACGAACTGGCGAACAAACTCGGAAACTTAGTAAGCCGTGTTTCGGCTCTTGCAGAAAAATACAGCTTAGAAGAAACAGAACCATTAAAAGTAAAAACTCTATTAAAAAAAGTAGAATCAAATTTTAACTCTCTTGAATTAGACAAAGCCCTAAATGAGATTTTTTCATTCATTGATTACTGCAATGAATATACGCAAAAAACAAAACCCTGGGAAACTCATGATAAAAAAATCCTTTATCAGTTATGCAATGCAATAAAAGACATAGCAATTCTTCTCTCCCCTTTCCTTCCAGAAACAGCAGAAAAAATAGCAAAGACCTTTAACTTTGAAATCTCCCTCAAATCTCTAAAAACTCCCTTGAAAATAAGTAAGATTAAAAAAGCAGACATTTTATTCAGGAAAATTGAAAATGTCAAATAATAAAATCCCTTATAATGATTTTGCAAAGCTAGATTTAAGAGTCGGAAAAATACTTTCTGTTTCTGACCACCCAAATGCTGATAAACTTCTTGTCTTAACAGTTGATTTGGGGGAAGATAAGCAAAGAACAATAGTAGCCGGCCTTAAAAAATATTATACCAAAGAGCAATTAAAAAACAAAAAAGCAATATTTATCGCAAATTTAGAGCCGGTAAAACTAAGAGGTATTGAAAGCAATGGTATGATCCTTGCAGCAGTCTCTGAAGATGAATCGCAAATACTATTTCTTCAGCCAGAAAAAGACATAGAACAAGGAAGCAGGATACGCTAATTTATGGATTCTTGTGAAGCCATAACAGAACCCGAAGACTTATTGATGCTCTGGAAAGAGAAAAACGGAGCAGGAACAATATAGACACGTAATGGGAAAAGAGAATTGATTGATGATGTTTTATAAATCCTTACTGCATCAATAGTAATATATCCGTTGTATTCTGCTTTATTATGATTCTCCCTGGAAGAAATATGTAAATTATCTTGGGTAAGATTTAATGATGGATATGCAAGTTCAAATGATTTCATCAAAAATTCAGCTTCTGTTCTTATTATTGATTCTCTTCTGTGTGAAGGAAGATTTAACCGAATAGTAGAATCAGCTATTTCAGTACTGGCTTTAGTGTTAACAAAAACCGCGAGAATGTCTCGGATATATCGTAAAGCCAGACGCTGTTCTCTTTCATTAAAAGCAGAATATTCATTAACTAATCCCGTAAGGTAAGATGGAAGCAATGCTCCGCGTTCATTTTTTGTATTTCTTTGCTTAAAATTTGGCTCAAGACTTGCTGAAAATGAAAGCAAATAAAGAAGGCGCGCATAATTGCTCCCATGCAAAGAAAATGTATTTTTTCTCTGCTCACCTAAAAAAGTTAAACCAAGTTGCTGGTTAAAATAATCAAGAAGTAATGGATTTTTCTCCTGTTTTCTTCCAAGTGATGCAAAGAATCTAGAGTAATAACCATCGTAATTAGATTCTGCAGCTCCTAAGAATCCTGAGAAATGAGAGTATAATCCAAGCAAAGTAATAGCAGGAAGCTTTTTACTATTGTAGGCAATACATTCCTCTCCAGTCTGAGTAAAATCATCAAACACATTATACTGATCAAGAACCTCTGCCCCGTGCAGTGCGCGCCTATTTGTACAATAACTATCTAAAAACTGCTTGCGGGTAAGAATCGGCCTATGAGCAAGAGAAACTTTTTTCTCTAAACATTCCATTGAAAAAGTATGAAGAAACCTATTTTAAAGATAGTTGTGCTGGTATGCAACTATTTACGTATTTAGATTCAATATCATCCGAAAATTCTTTCAACTAATGAATAATTTTCCTTATATCCATTATTTCCTATTATCTTTGCTGCAATTTGCCTATATGCTCTTGATGCTTTGCTTTTTGGATGAGTATGAATTAATGCATCTTTCATAACAAGTGCGATTTGCATATTTTTATCTTCTGGAACAACTCCTAAAATTGGAAGTTCCAGCATATCTCTTATGTTAGCAATCGGCATCTCTGCCTTCGTGCCTTTTACACGAGTTACAATAACTCCTTTGACACTCTTCCCCATATCTTCAATTACTTTACTTGTCTTCAAAGCATCAGTTACAGCTGGAATTTCAGGATTTGTCACTATTATCAGCTCATCTCCGCATTCAAGAGATGCAATTGCCTCTTCTCCAAGTCCAGCAGCAGAATCATATATCACATAATCAGCCATTTTTCTTAATTTTCTTCCTACATCTTTCAATTTTGAATGATTCAATCTTTTTAGTTCCTTCACAGAAAGAGAACTTGGTATAATTTTAGTTCCTGACTCATGCGCATATATTGCATCGACAATCTTGGCTTTCCCAAGGAGAACATGATTTAAATTAATTGGCACAATTGGTGCTCCAAGATGAATTCCTATATTTGGCGTTGTCAAATTAGCATCAAGAATTATAACTTCCTTCCCAAAAGCATTCAAAGCAGCGCCTAAATTAATAGCAGTAGTAGTTTTCCCAACTCCACCTTTTCCAGAAGTTATTGTTATTAGTTTAGCCATTTTAATCTGTAATTTTCAGTAAATATAAGTTATACCGATTAATGCTCTTATTTCAGAGAACTTATAAACTTTTCTAAAACAGCAGAATACTCTTTTAGTTTCTCAAGATTTATATTTATTATCTGCTCTTTATAAGTTACCTTCAAGTTAACGCCTTTTCTGAATTCATTTTCTCTTATCTTCTCAAGCTGCTCTATATCTCTAAAAAGCTCATATAAATCAAGAGTCTCTTTAATTACAGGATCATTCGCATAAATTTTCTTTAATTGTATTAATTTTGCTCTGGGAGCATCCAAAACAGGCTTCCATTTCTTTTTTTTCTTAGCATCCTCCACCAAAATATTCATTCCTAATTCTATCATGGTCTTCCATCTCAAAAGAAGATTTATTATCACATCGCACGTCTTCGTATATTTTAAACTAACATATAAAAGATGGTCTGCGCTAATCTTCTCTTTTATTATAAGTTCCATTAAAAAAATTATTTGGGAGCCAATTATGAAAGAAAAACAAATATTTATACCTTTCTAAAGCAGATTTTCAGACAATTAATTGTAAAAATCATTCGCCAAGTTTCAAAATAGCTGCTGCAATGTCTCCATCGCTTCCCTCTAGCGCCTTTCGTGCATTTTCTTTACTTACTCCACTTTTTTCTACAACCATCTGTATATCTGCCTCATTTATTTCGTTTTCCTTCGTTTCTTCCCGCGAATTTCCCGTAATCTGCCAGCTCTCCTGTCCCTGCATTATAATTTTCTGAACATTAGCTGGCTCAATTATAATTTTGCTATTCTCTTTCTCAATTATAACTCTCTCCGCCCCCACATCTTCCTGCTTGATGCCCATCTGCCTCATCATTGCCTGCATCTTCTTTGGATCAAGTCCGCCTAACATCAATTTCTTTGTAAAGAAACCTATAAATAGCTTTCTAAAAACCCTTCAGTTTCTTAACCTAGATTAACCGGCCAGAATATTTTTAAAACACTTACAAAAATAATTATTAAGATTATAAAACCAATAACTGTTCCCGGCCCTATCATAAATCTGCTCTTATACTCTTCATCATATCTCATCAGCCCTCCAAAAGCGCCAGGCATACTTATTTTATTGTCAGCCATATTTTCCTAAAAACACAAGGCTATAAAAAACTATCTTTTAGGCCCATAATTCTTTAATACAGAGAGAGATAATAAACTTGCTGTCTGAAGGCAAAACCTTTAAATATATACATGTATTACAAATATTACAATGACAGATACAACAATTTCCGTAAGAATAGATAAGCAGTTGCATGAAAAAATGAAATTGTTAGAGCATATTAATTGGAGTGCTCTTATAAGAAAAGCTTTGCAAGAACAAGTAAAGCAGCAACAAAAAGAAGATATGCAAAAAAAAGAAAAGATGCGCCGCGCTTCTGGCAATATTGATAAAATACGCTCTTCCGGTGTTTTTAATGGAGGAAAAACTAGTGTACAGATTATTCGAGAATGGAGAAACAAAAGAAGGTAATTGATGCTTCTGTAGTTATGAAATGGTTTACAAAAGAAACTAATACTGATAAAGCTATTGCAATAAAAGAGGAGCATGTGAAAGGAGATATTTTATTAATTTCGCCAGATCTTATTTTCATCGAGGTATTAAATGGACTGCGATACAAAAATCATTCAGAACAAGCCCTGATAAGTGTAAGCAAAGAACTTTGGAATATTGAATTGAATATAGAATCTTTCAATGAGACTCATCTTATAAAAGCAATCGAAATAGCTCTTAAGAATAATCTTACACTTTATGACGCCCTTTATGTATCTATTGCAAACTTTCACGGGGTTCCGCTCATCACTGCAGATAAGGAGCTATATAAGCTTCCGAATGTACTGCCCTTAGAGAAAACATAGCCTTATCTCTCCAATTTCTTCAATAATTTCTTCCTGTCTCTCCCAAATACTTCTTTCCCCCACAAAACGAAAATTCTGTTAATTCTGCTCCAATATTTTTTAGGAGAAATCTTTTGCAAAGCAAGCTCAGTCTGCCCAGGATTTTTTGTCTTTACAATTCCAAGCACATTTGAAATGCGATGCACATGTGTATCAACAGTTATTGTATCCTTTGCATGTATCTCAGATAAAACTAAATTAGCAGTCTTCCTTCCAACACCAGGCAGTTCTACAAGTTTCTCAATATCATCAGGAACTTTTCCATCATATTTACTAAAAAGAATCTTAGCTGTAGAAATAATATTCTTTGCCTTTGTCTTATTATAATTCATGCTCTTTAAAATAAGCAAAACATCCTCATAGCGCGCTTGCGCCAGTTTCTCAATCGCATCATATTTAATAAATAATTTCTCTGCAATAGGTATAGTAGTCTCATCTCTGCTTTGTGCAGACATAATTGTAGTAATAAGCGTCTGCCAATCTTCCTTCCAGCCCTCTCCAGCAAGCCTCTTTTCATATTTTCCATATTTTTTCTCTGCTTTCTTAAAAATTTTTAAGAAGTATTCTTTTTTGCTCATCATTTAAAAAACAAAATAAACTATATAGAATTTGTGATGCTCGAAAAACCTAATCCCGCAAAGATTTACAAACTTAATATTATTAGCTAAAAAGTAGTAAATAATATGGATAGCAAAACACTTAAGCTGTTTTGCATTATCTATTACTATTAATACAATGGCAAAAAAAACACTGGCAAAAAATAAAGAAAGGCACGGCTTTAGCAGCTTTAGCTTCATTGTTTATTCTAAATACAAACAAAGCCGAAGACTCTCCAATTACTCCGCTTCCTGAAAATTATTTATATACTGCTCCCACACTTGACAGCAGATTATACAAAACTAATCTATTTCCCATACAACCAAAAGTAAATGGAATAGAGATTCATCATTTTATTGATTATGACAAAAACGGAATATACGACATCCCAAGAGAAACAAGAAAATCTTACACCAACTCTTCCTCAAAATACGGAGTATATGTAAAAGAAAACATCCCGTCATTCGGATTTATAGGTATTATTGTTCCGCAGCATCATTACTGGAACAGCGAAATTGATATAGTCTTTTCTGACATTACAGAAGGCAAATCAAGAAATCCAATTAATAAAAAAGAAAAAATGGATTTGACAAATATAAATGAGAGCAATTCTTACGAAGGCAAACCGCATGGAATCATTACAATAAACCTTGATAAATTAAAAGAAGCATATTTAAGAACCTACGGCAAAAAAATAGAAGGAAAAAGAGATTATAGCGCAAATATTTACAGAAAAGACGGAAAATATTCACATTGGTGCTTCTTCAGGGTTGATTATTCTTTTAATAAATAATCAGCAAAAATCTTTACAATTCCCTTTAGTTTGTCAAATGGATTCATCTTAAACCCCTTATGAATTCTTGAATATCTTTGTTTAGTTGTTCCCTATTTTGATATTTCTGC
>JBBSYH010000008.1:0-6419 GCA_038045365.1 Nanobdellota archaeon | reverse complement strand
TTATTGAAGAACAAAGGCAGAAATATCAAAATAGGGAACAACTAAACAAAGATATAGAAGAATTTATTGGGAGTTTAAGATGACAATTGCACCACCAAGAGAAATAAAACTTCAATGAATAAATTTGTCGTCGATAGCCCGACGACAAAATAAGCAACAAAACTTAAATACTTGGACCAATTATGTTAGTCAATGGAAGAAAAAAAAGAGGTGCAGAAGACAATTATTCCCAGTCAAAACAATAAAGTCTCAGAAGAAGAGTTTTTCAATGTTCTTAAAATGGTTGCTCCTGGCACGAATTTCAGGACAGCACTTGACAATGCTCTAAAAACAGGCAAAGGAGCTCTTATAGTAATTGAAAATGAATCTCTAGCAAGAATAATGGATGGAGGATTCAGAGTAAATTGCAGATTTACTCCACAAAGGCTGGTTGAATTAGCTAAAATGGACGGAGCAATTGTTCTCTCAAAAGATATGAAAAGAATTGATTATGCTAATGTGCTTTTAACTCCAGACAGCCATATAAAAAGTTCTGAGACAGGAACAAGGCATAAAGCTGCTGAAAGAACAGCAAAACAAATGGGAAATCTAGTAATAGCAATTTCAGAAAGAAAGCACGATATAACTCTTTTTTATAAAAACATAAGATATTCAATTAAAAAAACTGAAGAAGTGCTAAGAAAATCCAATGAGCATATTCAAATGCTTGAAAAACAAAGAGAATTATTTGATGCTAATATCAGCAAATTAAATAAATTAGAAATAAGAAACTATCCGAGCATTCATCAGGCAATTCTTGTAATTCAAAAAGGAAAATTTATACAAAAAATAGCAGAAGACCTGAAAAAATACATTGTTGAACTAGGAAATGAAGGAACTCTGCTAAAAACCCGCTTAAAAGAGATTACAAGCGGAATTGAAAAAGAAACAAATCTTACAATAAAAGATTACACAAAGCTAGACATTAAAAAATCAAGAACTATTCTTGAAAATCTTTCGTATGACGAAATTCTAGTCATAGATAATATATTAAATGCATTGGCTTATGAAAAACTTATCCAGATAGAGCCAATTAAAGGCTGGAGAATTCTTTCAAAAACCTCTCTCCCAGAAGCAGATATTGCAAAATTGATAAAAGAAAAAGGCACTTTAGGAGAAGCAATCCACTCAAATATTAAATCATATTTTGAAATCATCGGAGAAGATAAAGCAAGAACATTCAAAGAAGAAATAGACAAAATAAAATTAAACCCTACAGTCTAAAAATTAAAGCTTCAGCTTTCCTTTATGCCATTCTCTTAAAATAAACACAGCAGTTCTATGCTCATCAACTACTCCTCCTTTCCCAAGCAAACCCTTTTTTTTACCAATATCTAAAAAAACTTTATAAGTATCATCTAACTTTACTTCTATTCCATAATGTTCTTCAAGAGCTTTCCTGTTTTTTACAATAAATATATCCAATATTTTAATAGCTGCTTTGTCAGGATTGCTCATTTTATCAGGGGCCTTAGATCCAAACAAAGCCAGCTTGCTTGCTTTATCTTCATAAGGAATAACTCCTGGTGAATCTAATATCCTTAAACTCCCAGCATTCACCCATTGCACTCCTTTAGTTGTCCCAGGCATGGCAGAAACAACAGTTCTTGCTCTTCTGGCAAGCGCATTAATAATTGCAGATTTTCCAATGTTCGGATACCCGACAACTCCTATTCTAGGATATTTAATCTTCATTTTCTTAGACAATATATGCAGATGCTTCCTAATTTCTCCAATTCCTAAATTTTTTGTGCCAGAAACAAAAAAACCCTCTTTATAGTTCCTCTTTAGTTCATTCAAAGAATCTCCAGACAGCAAATCTATTTTATTAAAAACATAAACAACATTCTTATTCATTCTCTTTACTTTTCTTTCTATCTCAATATTTCTTGAAAGCTCAGGCATTCGCGCATCTATGATGAAAAGTACAATATCAGAGTTTTTTATTACATTCTCAACAACAGGCCAAAATCCCATATTCTAAAAAAGAAAAAGAAGCTTATAAGTATATCGTGCTATCCAACAAAAAATGGAATATGGGGAATTCCTGACTTTAAGACTTCTCTTCCAATGCTTTTTTGCATAGAATCAGCATCTTCATATGATTTATTGCGCAAAGAAGTATTTTTGCGAAGCAATTCCTCACTGCCCTGTAAATAAATAATCAAATCGCTGTCAAGAACAACTGTGCCAAAAACAGGTTTTCCAGCTTCTATCTTTATTCTTTCTCTGGAAAGGCGCGTCATTGTATCGCCTATTTCTTTAGTCCATGGAGTTTGGCAAACACGCTTCTCTTCATCATGTGACAGTAAGGGAAAAACAAGATTGTCCATATCATATGTATCTTTTATCAAAGAAACCAAATTAGATTTTCCAATGCATGTTGTTCCAACAACACACACTCGCTCGTAATTATACATTTCTAGCAGGTATTCCATCTTTTTTCTAGTTTCTTCATTGTTTTTTTCAGATTCCATTGGTTTCTTTCAAATAAAATCTATTTATAAACTTATCTCCAGCAAACTTTATAACGGAAGCGGAAGTTGCTATTCCACAATTAGAGTTAGGAATGAATAAGTGGTTAGATTTGATTAAGTTGAGTAAGATATAAATAGTAGCTATAACAATTTGTTTTTATGGACGATTTAACACTGATAAAAGCAAAAAAAAAAGATCAGAAAGCAATTAGTTCTGGTGATAAAACAAAGATAAAAAAGGTATTTGGAGAAAACACAAAGTTACTGAAAGAATTTATAAAAAAGAATGGATGGCCAATAAAAGAAAAATATAGTGCCGAGGCTAGTTCGGCTGCATGGCTAATAGCTCAACACTCTGATCATGATCCGATGTTTCAATTGCAGTGTTTATCACTTATAATTGCTAATTCTTATTCAGAAGATAAGGAGTTAATGCAAGATATCGCCTTTTTATTAGATAGAGTCCTTATTAACATGAATCAAAAACAAGTATTTGGAACACAATTAAACGGAAAATTTAGTGTCCCAAATACTATCTCTCCAAATAATCTTGATTCGTTAAGAAAGAAAATTGGATTGGAGTCAATGAATCATTATATTGAAAGAGTTAAGAAATTTGCGGAAAAGCAAGAAGGTTAGCTAACTTTTTTGTAATAGGAAGCCCAGTTAAAGTTTCTATCCACAACCACATCCCTTGAGGATTTAACTCTAAGAAGAGATATTCATCTTCTGGAGTAAGAATGAGATCTATTGCAGAATAATGCAAATTGAAAGACTTTGTTAGATGAATTAATTTCTTGCTTATTTCAGTAGGAAGTTGATGAGGATAATAAGGTGTATTAGCAATATCATATTTTCTCCAATCTACTTTTGAACGTTCGCTTTTTTGACTATGTATCTCAGTGGATAAGCAGTCGTTACCTATTACATATGTTCTTATTTCATATTTTTTTGGCACATATCTCTGAAAAAAGGAAAGTTTACATTCTGTTGAACTTGGATTAATCTCTTCCTTCTTTACAATATTCGTATAGATTACAAAATCTTCCCCAACACTTTCTTCGGTCGGTCTTGAAATTGGTTTGTATATTGTTTCTCTTTCAATAAATCTTTCTAATAATCCATATTCTGATGTAATTAAAGTTTTAGGAATAGAAATGCCCAAATCTCTTGCTCTTTTTAATTGTTTTACCTTATTACTCCCTCTGATTATTTCTATAGGATCATTTATGTATATCGCTTCAAGACTACTTAATATCCAATCGCTTGCTTTCTGGGTTTCCAAAAAAGCCCATTTTCCATAAGGCATATTTCGATAAATATCTGGATTTGGAACAACTTCATCCCACCAAACAGTCTGAAATTCAGAGAGGTTTTGTCTTTTTCTTTGATTATCTTTAATCCAAGATTCCAATGAACTCTTATTTAAGCTATACTGAGGAAGATTTGATAGTTCAGGATTGTCAGTATTTAATCTAAAATAATTAGCCCCAAGCGAGTTTAATTCTTCTTCTAATCTAGAAGCGTGAGTTGAGCATTGTGTAGTCACTAAGAGTACTTTGTTAGGTTTTGTGCTATTCATAACAAAAAAAGAATTAAAAAGAAGTATTTAACCGTTTTCCCCATATCTCTCATCTTCTTTGGCCTTAGGTCCAGTTCCAGTAGTCCCTGGCCAAGAAGCTGTTTCGCTACCTAAATAAACTGGAACAGATGGTTGCCATTTCCATTCGTGAACATTGCCTGGCCTATCAACTTTTGGTTTCTCTAAATACTGTGTTCCGAAAGGGATTCTATCTTGAGCGCCTAAATTTTTAAAAAGATTTTTCCTTTCTGAATTTGCTATCAACGAATTTTCTAAATTCCCCATATTTTCTTTATACTTTAGCTGTTTATAAGTTTTATTGTTATTAACTGACTAATTAACTCCTGCTTACGTTAAAATGTATATTTCCAGCAAACTTTATAAATCAATTTTCTCTTATTATACCATGAAACGCTCGTCAAGACGCTGGAAAAAGAAAAATCAGATGCGCTGGAAATGGCAGAGAAAACGCATTAAGAAAGAAAAAAGAAAACGCAGGCTTCACAGGGAGCGTTCCGCATAAAAAAGATAATTTTTTCTAAAAATCCAAATTAAAATCTTCACAACAATAATCTTTATAAGAAGATAAAACAAACTCTCTGCATGAGTCAAAGTGACGTATGGACAGAGAAATATCGTCCTTCAAAATTCGAAGAGGTGGTGGGCCAGCAGGAAATACTAAAAAGAGTAAAATCACTTGTACAGGCTCTTAACATCCCCCATATGATGTTTGCGGGCCCTGCAGGCACAGGAAAGTCCACTCTTGCACTCATAGTAGTAAAATCTCTTTTCGGAGATGCTTGGCGTGAAAATTACCTAGAATTAAATGCATCAGACGAAAGAGGAATAGATGTTGTAAGGCAGAAAGTAAAAGATTTTGCCAGAACAAAAGCCCTTGAAAATATACCATTTAAAGTAATATTTCTTGATGAAGCAGATGCACTAACAAAAGAAGCACAGCAGGCATTAAGAAGAACCATGGAAAACTTTACAGGCACATGTCGTTTTATTCTTTCATGCAATTACTCAAGCTCAGTAATAGATCCAATACAATCCAGGTGCGTAGTCTTTCGTTTCAAGCTTCTGGAAAAAAAAGACATTGTCGAAGTAATAAAAAGAATAGCTGAAAGAGAAAAACTGAAAATATCTGATGATGCATTCCAGACAGTATATGAAGCAAGCGAAGGAGATTGCAGACGTTCAATAAATTTGCTTCAAGCGAGTGCTTCAATTTCTTTAGACATTAATTCTGAGATGATAAACATGATTTCAGCATCAACAAAACCAACAGGCATAAGAACAGTGCTTGATTATGCTCTCTCTGGAGACTTTATGAATGCAAGGGATAAACTTCTGGATGTGATGCTAAAAGAAAGTATTTCAGGCTCAGATATAATAAGAGCAATACAAAAAGAAATATGGAATTTGCAAATAGAGCCAGAAATAAAAGTCAAGTTAACTGAAAAAACAGGCGAAACCGAATTCAGAATGATTGAAGGAAGTGACGAATTTGTTCAATTGCAGGCTCTTGTAGCATCTTTCGTACTTGCAGGACAGGGTAAAACTTAAGACTTGATTTCTTCGGCTCGTTCTGCTTCGGCGCGGGAAAGCGCCTCCCTTGCTTGATAATAACGCTTTTCATATCCTATTTCAAATCTCTGCGGCAACAAAAAGCCAAGAGAAGCAAAAAATCCCATAAAAGCCGCACTAATATCTAAATATTTCCACCTCAGATTTTTTGTTTCTTTACAAACTTCATCAAAATACACAACACGCGAATTAGCGTCTCTCATAGAAACTGCTTCTTTATACACACCAGCAAGGCGCTCTAATGATGCTTTCATCTGATCGAAGTCCTTATGAATATGAATTTCTGCAAATCGCAGTTCAAGCACGATGCTCTTGTTCTCAGGAGGTCTATTTAACGTTTTGTATAAATTTAGGTACTGCTCCCGTGTCTTTGTCCGAAGAATGGAAATATCATCTGCAGTGCGCTGTAACTGTGCGCGCTCCTCAAGCACCGGTCGCGCGCGGAGCCATGCTTCTGCAGTAAGAATGGTGGAAATCACTAATGGAGCTGTGAATAAATAAATCCCTAAACCTAACCCGCCAAAGCAAGCATATCCAACGCAATCCGCGCGCTTTTGCGCAGCCTTCAATTCCTTCTCTGTGCGTACAAGCCGCGCTTCAGGTGTTTCTTCAGAATCTTCCATAAGCAGCCCCATACATATATAGGGGAAAACTAGTTTATAATCATTTCGCTACCAGATTCTGTAAAGTTAACGGGTGATGAAACAACCAATAAAAGGGTTTAAATATAG
>JBBSYH010000007.1:0-2413 GCA_038045365.1 Nanobdellota archaeon | reverse complement strand
GGATTCCAGAGAATGTTCCAGCAGCAACATTTATTCAGGGTCATGATGCAGAGCCTTTTCTTGAGGAATATAATGGCAGAGTAAAGAGAGATTTTGATAATGCTGAGCAACTCAGAGTTCTTACCTATGATAAAGAAAATCAGCTTGTTAGAGGATCAAATGATTTTGCAGTTGTTTTGGCAAACCAGATGGTACGACCTCAGGGCATGAGAACAGCAACACAGGCAGATATTGAACAGGTGATTGCAACAGAAGCATTGCCTTTGTACAACCAATATGAAGATACAGGCCTCGTTATCAGAAGCGAAAGCGGTGTTAACAGCTATTTAGCTCAAAATACTATGATGCAGATGAGAAAGAGAATGCCAGAAGCAAAATTCCCTCTTATGATTCCTCTTGCAGGACTTAATCTTGTTCAGGATAGCAATTCAGAGTATGGTCTGGCTTTCAAACTACGAGACGATGCACAGATTTACGAAGTTCCAATCTTGAATGAAGATGGAAACTTCACTGCTGAGAATATTAATTCAGAAACTGGATTGCCCACCAAAGTAGGAAAAGAAGGCACTCGTCATTTATACAAAAGAAATGATGGACTTTCGAGGTTGTACCTGGACAGGAGCCTCAGTGTCGACTCGGTCAGCGATAATCTCGCTAGCTCGAATGACAATGGTCGGGTAGTTCTGGTTCGCGGCGAAGCCGCTAACGCAAAAATTTTTGAAGAGTATTCAGCCAAGCAAAATGCGAACATTCAAGAGATTGAAACAAGATTAAGAACTAATTATGAAGCAAATCAGGCAAGAATCAGACAGCTTGCTGGCGAATTAAAATTGCTTTAATGTGATTATATCTTAATATCTCCAGTTGTAATAGCCTAAATTCTGGTCGTATATAGACTCGTAATAATATGGCTTTCCGTATGCTTCATTGTAATTATTTCTTGAATAAGGTTTTTTGTATCTAAAGTTTGAGCTTGGAATATAATCATTTGAATAAGTTTCATAGTTATAATAAACAGGGACTTGCCTGTAATATATTTTATCCCTATAATGTCTTGAAGGATAATTTTTTCTTTCTACAGTTACTTTTTCTTTTTTGGAAGTAGTTATTTTTTCCTCACCCCAATAATCCATCTTCCTCTGCGAAATTTTTTCTTCTGTTGTAGTGGTTTTCTTATAGTCTTCGTATTGGTCATTATATCCATAATATGCTGATGAGAGACTTATAAATAAAATAAAAACTAATATACTAAATATTATTTTGTTTTTCATGCTATTTTTATTGTTTTCTTATATTTAAAGATAATTGTAATAAGAAACTGCTTTTCTAAAAGCAAGATTTAAAAAAGGGTTTTCCCAGATTTATTCATGCCTCAATCGTATAGTGGCTAGTACACATCCCTGTCGCGGATGAGACCCGGGTTCAATTCCCGGTTGGGGCGCTTTCTTTCTATTTTTTCTTATATATCAAAAACGCCTTATTTTTAAACACCATTTAACTTTGACATTTATGGCGAGAATTACATATGTAGGTATTGGGAAAAACATACCATCTGAACAAACTAATAAGCATCGGAAATCAGTGCCAACTCTTGCTTGGGAAGTTGTTAGAGTAAGCGATATTATATTGGAAGTATTAGACGCCAGGTATATTGAAGAGACTAGGAATAAAGAGATAGAAAAAAAGATTAAAGAGAAAGGAAAAAAGATAATTTATGTTATTAATAAAGCTGACCTTGTTAATATTAAGGAATTATTGAAGTCTGATAGACTTAAAGAAATTAAACCTTATGTTTTGCTGTCTTGCAAAGAAAAGATTGGAAGAAATAGATTAAGGGACTTAATCAAGATTGAGGTTAAGAGAATGAGAAAAGAAAATTCTCATAGATTGAGAGAAGCTACTGGAGAAGAAAAAGAGCAGATTATTAAAATTGATAAAAGAGCACATATAGGAATTATTGGTTATCCTAATACTGGAAAAAGCACATTAACAAATATCTTGACTGGAAGAGGAGGTGCAAATGCTGCTTCTGAAGCAGGATTTACTAAGGGAATTCAGAAAATTAGATTTAGTAAAGACATTCTTATTCTGGATAGTCCTGGAATTATAAGAGAAGATGAAAACTCTACTATTAATACGGAAGATTTCAAAAAACATGTGAAAATAGGAACTAAGACATTTGACAAAGCAAAAAATCCTGATTTTGTTGTTTCAGAATTAGTTAAAGAATATCCTGGAATGATTGAAGCTTATTATGGATTAGAAGTTGATGGGGATTCAGAATTATTGCTTGATAAATTAGGAAGAAAATGGGGATTTTTAACTAAGGGCAATATTGTAAATCTGGATAAAACTGCCAGAAGAGTGCTAAAAGACTGGCAAAGCGGGAAAATTTTATAATTCAATAAATTTG
>JBBSYH010000006.1:0-13516 GCA_038045365.1 Nanobdellota archaeon | reverse complement strand
ACTGCTGCACCCCGTAGGGCTGGGAATAGTGTCTCAGATTCCCTCTCAGGGCTCCCTCGCTAAAGGCCCTTACTGATCATTGGCTTGGTGGGCATTTACCCCGCCAACTACCTAATCAGCCGCAGCCCCATCCTAACGCAAACTTTCGACGATAAATCATTCCAGAAAATATCATCTATCCATTCTTAGCCTCAGTTTCCCGAGGTTATCATGGGCTTTAGGGCAGGTTAGCTACGTGTTACTGAGCAGTTTGCCTTTCACTTCTTACGAAACAAAAAGACTTGCATGTCTAAGTGCAAACCAAATAGCCGCAACCGCCAGCAGGATAAACTGGATTTAACATCTTATGATGTTTATGTTACTCTTTGCAAGAATGTAACAACACTCTATCCTCCTGTGATTAATTTATTATTGAGTAGTATAGAACCAAAACTTGCTTGCATACATCATACCCTAATATGCAAATGTCTCTGCTGAAACAGCATTGACTGTAAACATTAAGGCACTCATTATTGTTAACATTTTAACCTAATAAATCTGGGATAAGAGGTTTATAAATGTTTCGTAGTTTTATCGTCGGAAAAAAGAAGTTGAAAATCACTTAGGAGGTTGCAAGTTATCCCAATCGTCAACAAATTCTTGAATTGGAGGAACTGGTGCATCAATCTTTCGCGCTTCTACATAAAGCTTTGTAAGAAGATAAAGTATTATTCCTAAACTTTTTCCACTTTTGTTGTTTGAAGGAATCACTTGTGTAATGCCTTTAGTGAAATTGTTTGTGTCGCAAATTGCTAAAACTGGAATATTTATTCTGTTTGCATCCATGAGGGCATTTTTATCCAGCCATGTATCGCAAATAAATACTAGTTCTGTTTCAATGAAAGTTTCAAGATTAGTATTGGTTAGAATTCCAGAAGGATATTTCTTAGTATATGCTCTTATTCCTGTTATTTCAGAAAACTTTTTAACAGCTTTCCATCCTGCTTCGCGTTTACAGACTATTATTACATCTTGGGGAGCAAATTTAGAAAGATACTCTGCACCTTCTCTAATTTTATCGTTGAGAACTGCAGTATTGAATACTGCTAGACCATCTGCTCTTCTCCTGTAAACATATTTTCTCATGTCGGGAGTTATAACTCTGGTGCCGAGATGAACAGATGCTTTCAAATAATCTTCCATAGGAACAAGAGTATTTTCTTTTTCTTCTTCTGGCTTTACCTTTTTCTTTAAATCGACATCTCCTATATCTTCTATTTTGCTTTCCAGCTTTTTTGCTTTTTCAAGAAGCTTTGTTAATCTTGCCTTCTTATCTTCTGCTACTTCTGAAGATTTTTCTACTTCAGACTTTTTCTCAGATTTTGTTTTTTTTGTTATTGTCATAAATTTTTATAAACAGCGCACGAGTTAATCCGAATTTGTTTCAGCCGGTACGTGCTAATATATTTTTCAAGATAAAGATGGTTTTTAAATTGTTCTATTTATTTCTACAAGGCGCAATAGTTTGCCTTTTCTATATGGTGTTGCAATTCCGCATTTAATGTAATCTGCTTGAAAGGCAAAAGCATAATCTGCTAAAGCAGAATCTAAAGTCTCTCCGGACCGATGTGATAAAATAGTTTTTATTTTATTTTTTTTACAAAATGAAAAGATTTTTTTTAATTCTAAAAGAGAACCATTTTGATTTGGCTTTATTATAATTGCTTTTATTGAATTCGTATTTAGCGCTTTTTTCAGCCTAGAAATATTGGTTGCTGTTAAATCGTCTCCTGTAACAATAGCTCCTTTTATCTTGGAAAAACCAGAAAAATCATCTTCATGCATCGGATCTTCGAGATATATAATTGAATACTTTTTTATAAGCTCGTTCATGTAATCAATTTGCTCATCTTTACTGAGAATTTTATCGTTGTAAAGATAAGAACCCTTATTATAGAAAGTTGAAGCAGCTATATCGAGACCAATATTAATTTTTTTCTTAAATTTTGAAAGAATCTGAAGAACTCTTTCTTCTTCTAATTGAGTATTCCATGCCCCTTCATCATTTTGAGATTTTAATTTTAAAGATTTTTTAAGAAATGCATGTATTTTCTCCATAATCTTTATATTTTTTGAAATATCTTTTGATTTTGGAATCAGAAGAAATTCTTGGAATATAGGATGATTTGCATTTTGAGAATGAAGCCCGCCCCCTATTGCATTTCCTAGGGGAATTGGAATTTTTTTTGCTTTTGGATTAATTATTTTCCAAAGTTCTACTCCTTTTTCTTTTGCAAGCGCTTTTAGTATTGCAGACTCTAATGCAAATAGTGCATTTGCTCCGAACTGTTTTTTGTTCTTCAGCTTAAAAATTTTTTTAATTTGAAGCTCAATCTTTCTTAAATCCGAAAATGAATTTATCTTGAATGGGATGGAAAAAGAATTAATTGCTTTAATATTCCAATCAAGAGAATTATGGTATGAAGGAGTTTCGTATTTTCCTGTTGATTTTCCTGAGGGAGACGAAGCTCTCTGTCCATTTGCAGAAACTTCAATAGTATATTCTCCTCTTGAATCTTTTATCTTCCTAGCGCTCAGCTCTTTTATCAGCATGAATATCAGAAGTAGTATAAGTTTTTAAGGGTGTTGATTTATTGCTCTTCTGATGGTGCACTAACTTCTACTTCAGATTCGTTATCTTCTCCGTCCACAAAACCCAGCTCTTCTGCGCCTTCAACTATCTCTTTCTCTACTTCCTGCTCTTTTGCAACTATTTCTTCATCAGAAACTTTTTCTTCTTTTATTGCCTGCAACTTGTCTTTTCTTTTTCTTGGAATAGGTCTGATTATGGCAATTGGCAAAACTCCTTCCTTGAATTCCTTTTCTGTAATTCTAAGCGCATCATACTGCATTTCTTTGAGTTCTTCATCAGAAATTTTTAATAAGAATGGGGCATCCATTGCTATTTGCAAAGCTCTTGCTCCCAGAACTCTGGCAATTTCATATTTTGTAAATTGTTGTTTTTCCATTTGAAAAAAATCTAAATAAACTTTTTAAGCTTTTCGCTTAACTCTTCAAACTTTTTTGGAAGTATTTTCATAATTGCCTCTATCTCTTCTTGCGTAATAAAAACTTTGCCTGCTTTTTGACATGAATTTATCATGTATTCTCCTTCCCATTTTGATAATCCATAAGTGATTCTGGCTTCACATGCCTCTTCTTCTTCTCTTGTAGGATCAAGAATTATTGAATCTCCAAGTTTATAAAAACTTATTGAAAGAGGGGCTATTTCCTTTGATAGAGGAAGTTTCTTACTTGTTCTTTTTTTATAATCCACCTTCTCGTTTTCTATGTTTGGAATCACAGCAGTTTTGAGAGCTGCTATTGCTCCTATTGTTGATGCATCTATTAAATTTCCATCGTCATTAATTGGGTATATATCTATTATTACTGTCCAAACAAGCTCTTCTTTTTTAACAACGAGTTTGGCAAAATCAATCATCCCTGATTCTCTTATTGCTCTGTCTACTAAACGAGAAAGCTCTATTGCTCCAAATTTAGGAGGGCCTGATTCAAAACGCGGCGAAGCAAGCGGAAGCAAGTCCCCTGATACCATAAGATTTCCTTTATCTGGAGAATCCGGATATGGTGTATCAAGACTCATTTTTACCCCAACAAGAACTTCTGTTTTTCCTAATTTTACTCTTGCAGAGCCTTCTGCACAGTTTGATATTTCTAGACTTACATCTAAGTTTCTGTAATCATGTAATTTTCTTCCATCAAAACGTTTTTCTAAAGAAAACATTTTTCTTAATTTATCAATTGTTAAATTTGAAGTATGCATTGAACTCATTTTTCTATAACCTCCTTAAGTGCTTTTTTCTGAACTTGATAAATTTCTTCACATGCTTTATTTGCAAATTCAAGGGCTTCCTTTACTCTTTCAGGAGGTATTTTCCCATCAAGTTGAAGAAGTGTAAATTGATTTGTATTTGCTATTTTTGCTATTGGAAAATCAGTAGCTCCCTCTCCTTCTTCAAAATCTTCTTCTTCCTTGTCAAGATCAACAATTATATCTTTGTTTTGTTTTCCAACTGCAACTGAGCATATAAGATTTTTCATAGGGATACCTGCATGAGCCAAAGCAAGAGAAGCAGCGTTTATACCTGCTGTTCTTGTACCTGCATCTGCTTGAATTATATAAATCTGAACATCGATAACTGTATTTGGAAATTCTTCAAGATTCAGAACAGGAAGCAACGCCCACTCTGTAACTTTTGATATTTCCTGTGAGCGTCTTGATGGACCAGGTTTCTTTCTTTCATTTACTGAAAAGCTTAGAAGATCGTAATTGCAACGCAGAATTCCGCTTGATGGGTCTTGCATATGTTGGGGATGTAATTGCCTGGGGCCATAAACCGCAGCTATTGCAACTGTATTTCCAAATGCAAAAATAGCTGAACCATCTGCATTTGGAATTACTCCTACTTTGGCAGTCATCTGCCTTAATTCATCTGCTTTTCTTCCACTAGGTCTTTTTAATGCCATCTTAATTTTCCCTTAACCATTCCTCCATCTTTTCTGTTAATCCGTTGATATATACTTTCTCAGTTACAAATTCAATAGCTTTTCTGGCTTTTATTTCTGATTCAATTGATTCTCCTTTTATCCATACCCATCCATTTTGACCAACTGTAATATTACATGAAGTATTTTCTTTAATTAAATTAATCATGCTTCCCTCTCTGCCTATAATTCTTGGCACTCTATTAGGACTTACTCTAAATATAAATCCTCCTTCAAGTTTTCCAAGACCTTTGCCTTTTAAAGTTAAATCTATTCCTCTCGTATTTATTGACCATATTTTTGCAGCTATAACCTCCCCTATTGCAAGAAATTGATTCATTTCACTCTTATTAATAAAGCGTGGAGATTCTTCTATAGGCAAAAATCCTGAAGATGCAGAATCAATATCAATAAGCCAGCCATTGAAAGTTATATTTGTTACTCTGCCGATAACAACATTGTTTCTTCTAGGTATAAATGCCCCGGTTATTGGGATAACTTTTATAACTCTTCCTAATTCTTCAGCAAGGCCGTAGTGATTTGCCAAAACATTCTCGCCTTCTCTTCTAGCTCCATCTCCAGGAAGATAATCTTCCCCAGAAACAATAATTTCTCCTGGTATTACTATTTTTCTTTTTTTTGAAGAATCTTCAAGATAATCTTCTTTGGCTTCATGTGCCTTATTAATCGTATTTTTTACCATAATAATTTAATAAAAACACTAGATAATTGTAATTCTGATGTTTTTCCTATATTTGCTAAATTATTACTATTTTAGGCTTTTTAAATTTTTTTATTGTGGGGTTTGTCTAATAATTACTAATAAAACAGGGGCAGTGCTCTTATTAAAATAACTTATTTATTAGACACGCTCTTACCAAAGTAAATTATATAAAGTCTTTTTATATTAAAAGAGTATGAGAAAAGAAGTGTTTTTTGGATTAATTGCGCTTTTTCTGATTTTAGGCGTTATATCGCTATTTATTTTCGGAAAATTAACAGGAGAAGTTGTCAGAGAAACAAAAAAGAAAGATGGTACTTATTTGCCAAATTCCAAGTATTGCAGTGATTCTGATTACGGAATTATTTCTGAAATTCCTGGAATTGTGAAATTTAGTAAAGTAAGCGGGCAAGGAAGGACTGTTAGAGATAGGTGTTTGGGGAAAGATGAAAAGCGCCCTAATCACATTAGGGAGTTTTATTGCAACGGAGATAGAGTTTCATTTGAGACCATACTATGCAAGAACGGATGTTTGACGATTAAAGAAGATAATAAAGTGGCAATTTGTAATCCTGTACAGATAGCCAAGACTGTGTGTACGGAAGATTCTGATTATGGCGTCAAGTTACTTAAGAAAGGAATTGTTTATGGGGATCTTTTTGAAATAAAGAATGGAGAAGAATATCCTGTGCCTGTTGCTGAAGATACTTGTATAGATGATAATCTCCTTATAGAGCGTGATTGTAAGATAGACTATTCTAGAGAAGAAGTGAGAAAGGAAAATGACGATGGAGAATATTCGAGAAGAAAAGGAGAAGTTGTTTCTTACCCTGTTACTTGCCCTAAAGGATGCGGTAATGGAAAATGTAAGCTCGGTAGATTTGAAAACTTTTGTCCTGGAAATGGAATTGAATGTATTAATTTGAGTAAGATGAATTATTGTGACAGTTCATATAGTGCCAATGTATTTACTAATAGAGGTATATCTATTGGACTTGAAAATTCAGGTGATATACGTATTGAGAACAAATGTGTGGATGAAAAAAGATTAAAAGTATTTATATGCAAAAGTTTTCTAGAGATGTTTCCTTCTTTAAAGAGTGAGAAGGTTTATGATGATTCTCGTATTCCTAGTTCTATGATACAAAGCTGTCCTTTTGGATATAAGTGCAATGATAGAAGGTGTATTGAGGCTGAAAGACCAGCAGCCAAAGGAAAAATAGGAGATGTTAATGGAGATGATATTTTGAATGAAGAAGATATACTAAAAGCAAAAGATATTGCAGGTATGCCTATAAGAGCAACTGAAAAATATACTTCTGCTGATATTGACCGCGATGGAATTGTTGATTCTTATGATGTTTATAGATTGAGGAAATTGATTAGTGGAGATATTCCTCTAAAAATTACGCATCCGATTCGAGAATTAAGTATAGAAACTCCTAATAGCATTCGAGAGGAAGGAGATAATGAGGGCGGCATGCTTACAGAAAACGGAGAAGGTATGCATGCAATATGGAATATTGAGCATAAGAAGAAAGGGGCTAGCAGAGATAGGTGTTCTCCACCTGTCCTAAAAATTAACTTAAAGAGAGTAAATAAAATAAATAGATTCCCCGGACTTACTAGCTATCTTGGAATAGATAATTTAAAATATGATGAATTTAGGCTTGTACCTGATTGCGATATATGGGGGCAGAACGAGGTGGATAATTTATTACGAGAATATTTTATACACTGGATGTATAGAAATTATGGAATTGCTACTCCTGATGTAATTGGATTTGCAAATTTGACTATTATTTCTAAGAATCTTAATACTGGAAAAGGATATAACTATATAATTTTGCAAAGAAGCGATGCTGATAAAGATGAGACTCCTCTTAAATACCAATTTAATTTTGAAAGAATAATTGAAGCGTCAGGCTCTAATTATGGAGAGTCTTACCAGATAAATTCAAAAGCCAGTTCTAGGATTACGCATATTAATTTAACTACTTATTACAATAGAGAAAGGGGAGAAGATGAAGAAAGCAAGAGTATAAATGAATTGTTTGAACTTGATTTAGATTCAGCTTTAAGATATGTTATATTTAATAGCTTTGTTTCTCTTGAAGATAGAGGATATCTTCATAATGAAGATTATGGAGTTAGTGCAGAGACTGGAAAGATGCATTATATTCCATTTGATTTTGATTTATCTCTCGGTCCTTCTTCATCATCATACTTAACTTTTGAGAATATTATCAATGAAGATGTGCCTTTGGAAAAGCACAACGAGATTGCTTTAAAGTATGATGAGATTACTAAGCAAGTGTTCTTGAATCCTGATAATCTAAATACAATGCTTCTTGCGATAGATAAGTATCCTTTTGAAGGAAATAAAATAAAACTCAAGAATGTTATTAAAGTAAGATTTTATACAGCTGCACTTTATTATGGAAGACCAAGAAGCGAGAACGCGAAAGATACAGAGCTCGGCAATCTTCGTAAACAATATATTGCGGAGGCAAGACGACTTGCTGAAACAGAAGATTTGGAGATTGAAGGTACCCAAACAATTGCATATCTAAATAATGTCTTATGCGAATACCATTCTGTTTGTCTGAAGAATTAGCGAAAAGAGAAATAGCTGGAATTGAATAGTTATATTTATTTAAGACTTTTCTGGTAAATCTTCACTTTGTATGGCTCCGTGAGTGATGTTGTTGAGCTTCTCATAAAAGTCTATTTGCATACCTGCAGGAATATTGAGAATTACTGAAAGTGATCCGTTTGCCAGCCATTCCTCGCTTTCTTTATAATCTTTAAGCAATCCATAAACATTTCCGGTATATCTGGGAGGAATGATGATTTTAATCCTTTTTGTCTCTATTTTTATAGGAATTACAACTTTTAATTTTTCAACAAGAAGCGGCATCTGTTGTTCTGCAGACCGATTGTCAAAACTATAATGTATCTCTTCAATTGCTCTTTTCAGACGATTTTCAGTGTATGGGTGCCCGTTTTGATCAACTGTATTTCTTATAATTAAATTAATTACCTGCTTTACTTTGGCTTCTCTTTCAGATTCTCTGAATTCTTGAGTTTTCTGAATCTCTCCAGAGATTATTATTTTCTTACATATTTCATAAAAATCCAAAATTCCGAATGCATCAATTAAATCTGAATTTGATGCTGCTGTTCCTTTTTTTAGGTCATAATAAACTTTAGTAGATTTAACAACGGAAATAATGTCTCCATTTTCTGATTTGAACTTCAGAGCCTCGTCTAAATCAACTAGGATTTCGTAATGTTTTCCTTTTATCTTTATTCTTGCTGTTATCTGGGGCATGTTTTTTAGAAAGAAAGATGTTATATAAAGATTGTTGTTAATATTTTTGAATATTAATGGATTATTTTAAATTTTATGTGAAATCCTCCTCGCCATTTAGGGCAAAGCGTCCTTTTAATTTAGGCTAAGATGGCGTTCTTGATTTTCTATGTAAGCCAACAGAGCAGCAAAAATGTCATTAGGATATCTTTTTCTTAAGTCTGGATAAATCATAAATAAAAGATATGCAGGTAAACCTTTCATGATCTGCAAAAGACTATTTTTTCAGGGAGCTGCAACAAGCTCTCCCTGTTTTATATTATTTTTAGAATAAATATCTGACGCAATTCATCCGTCAGCTAAAGCAAACGGATTTCTTGCTAATATTTAAAAACTGCTAAAAGATGAATCTTGATGTCTGTCCGAGTTTGGCTTCATAGGTATGACGAAAAGCTCTTAGCAAGCTATTCTGAGGCTACTTTGAAGTATTATGCAGGTGAAGGAAATAATGAATTAGTAACAGGAAACGTCAAGAGCGGAAGCTTTGCTCATTTACAATCTGCTTTCGTATTAGGCAAGGTAAGGTTTTTTGAGAGAGAAGGAAGCGAACACAGAACACCATTTGTAAGAGTTGATAATCATGTATGCTGGCCACATGGAGCTTATTTTACCTCCCATATCTGGATTAACGTGAGATATCATGGGAAATCAAAGACAGTGGATGAAAATACAATGCTTACAAGAATAGAAATGCTTTCAGCTCCGGAAAACGATTTTATACACAGAGTGTTTGTGACATATGATTGTGATGGGTTAGTCCCAAAACCAAGAGAGCATGATAAGCATTTCCTTGTTTATTGTGATGAAATTAAACTCGATCACGGAAGAGTTGACTGCAGGCATGGTTAGTTTTTGAGGCATAAATGGACTTTAACCTCTTTTTACTAAACCTATTTTTGTTAAGAAGACTTCAATAAAAAGAATAGCCATATGTTTGTAAGCCGCAAGATATCCGTGTTTTCTTGCATGTATAATGACTTGTTTTTTTAGCGCTCTTTTAAAAGTTCTTTTAAATAATTGAGGATTTTCAAAAGATAAATTGCTTACTTTATAATAGGATCTAAACATTTCATTAATAAAATGAGCATCGGAATCTGAAACAAGAGGTATTTTATTGTCCTTTGCGAAAGAACGAATAGTTTTCCAATCTTGCGGGAAGTAAGAATTTAATTCTATAGCATCAGAATCGTTTTTAAATCTTTTAAGTTCTTTTGCAGACATACTTATTCTGCTTGGTTTCCCTAAAATAGATTTTATGAAAAAATAGGAAATCCCAAATTTATGCAGGGGATGATTTGCGATAATAATATCCCTCTCTTTATGTGCCTCTCTAAGTAGTTTTGAGAGTAAACGTGCCTTTACTTTGCCTTTATGTCCGATAATTAGAATATGCCCTTCCCTTGTTTGTATCTCATCAGTTTTTACTAAATGAATTATTTTATCTTCATGAATTATTGTTATAAAATAATCTTTAAATCGGTAATCTATCTTAAATGATTTAGGCAACTTTTTACTTCCTTTGATTATCGCTTCATATCTACCATCATTATTGAAATTAGCTACACCGAGAACTAAATTTCCATGCAGCCTTAATAATCTTTTCAAGAGCTTCTCTAAATAAATATCATGTTGTGGTTTTGTAAATCTAAAATGATCTATATCTGATAAATGCGAGTGTAAACTTAACTTATAATTCATTGAGAAATGAATTAAACAATCAATTTAAATGTATTTAATTTTAGAATTTGTTAGAAGGAATATATTTCTCTTGTGAGGATATGCCTTTATTTTCTTTAACTCCTCTTTGAAATGTTGAGACCCACTTTAGCCAACTAATTATAGGTTCATATCCTTCATGAACGATGAACTGCCCAGAACGAATACAATCTTTTAAATTTTTTAAAAATTGATATTCACTTTTAGCATCCATCTCTCCTCCCCACTGGTTGTAAGCTATCCCTAAATCTTCTATACAATGTGCATCAGAATTGGCCACATAAGGTTTACCATATTCTTTGGCACTTGCTTTTGCTTTTTCATTAAGCTCTCTACCTGCACGTGAGAGCATGGATCCAACTACGGGAAGGTGTGTCGCCAAAGAACGAAATATCGCTTGAGCATTATGACCTTCAATAGCATCAAACCTATGAATATATTTTTCTAATCTTTCTTTACCCATACCTTGATGAGTTTCTAAAAAGGGATGTTCTGCGATTTGAATCAAACCATTATCGCTACAATATGAAAGAGTGTCTGAAAAAGAAAGTTTATCTGGAACATTATTAGCCCCTACAACTAATAGATCAAAATCTTTTCCGTCTTCTTTAGGCACGACAGTTTGTCCACTTACAATATAAACATGACTATTGCCTTTTTCTACAACCAACACATTTTCTCCTAAAGAGTCAACCTTATATTCTCTTGGTAAAAGAGGAGCTTCATGTTTTCTTAAACAATATAGTCGATCTTCCACAGATCCTTTACCTTCGGTATTACCTTGACAAGTAATTGCAGATATAGTAATTCCCTTTGCAAAACATTCATCTGCAATTAGTTGAAGAAGATTCTTACCTGCGTATCTCTGTTTCTTTAACCAATAAGGCTGAAATCCTATTGATCCATGCATGTGCAAATCTGCTCTTTGCGTTCTTGTCATAATTAATTTTTTAATCTCCTGTTTAAATGATTTTTCTTATTTCTATGATTTCTCATTGCGCTTTCATAGATCTTATCTTCTATTTTTGATACGATATATGCCCCTAATCCTAAAATAGTCGGAGTTCCTATAGCTCCTCCAACTGTTCCACCCAATGTCATTAATATTGGATGATTATCTGATAATAAATATCCTCCAATTGCTCCAGCTACAGTTCCGACAAGTCCTGTACCAACTCCTACAAAACAGCAAACTGCTAACTCACCAAATAGGTCTCTATTTGAATGTTTAATTCCTGCTAATTTTTTTGCTGCGCGAACTCTATCATCAAATAATTCATATTGATAACTAAGAGGAACTTGGCCGCCACATCCTGTTCTCCAGGGTATTGATTGACCAATACTAGATTCTTCAGATTTAGTTGCTTCTACCATTTCACGAGTTATTGTAGGCTCTAAATATAATTCTTTAACCTCTTGCTTGGTAAGAAGTCTTCCGGGATCATTGAGCATAAGATAATCTCTTCTAAGTAAGCGATCATTTTCTCTCTCAGATCTATAACATTTTGCAATCCATGAATTTGCCATAAAAAATTGGGCTTAATCCTATATATAAAGCTTTCTATAAGCGCCACTTTAGAGTAACATTAAAACTATAAAGAAAGATTTTTTAGGTTCATGTATAGTTTTAATGAAAAAAGTTTAGACGATAATTATGATTCTTTAGTGAGCGAGAAAGAAATAGACAATCTTGGCAAACATCTCAAACAAGGTTAGTACATGCACTTTTAAATGGGATAATATGATTATACTTTTCAAGGGAAAGGGGTTTAATAGCTCTGTAGAAAGTTTCTTTAGAGGAGACCACCTCATTGTAAGTATGTAAAATACAAGGGGAGGTGGTTTACATGAGAAGTATAGACTTCTATAAAAAGCTAATTGAGAGGGTGAAGAATACAGTTAAAGCTGCTAGAATACCTAAAAGCTTTAGCAAAAAGAAAAACAATGTGTTTTCCAACGAACAGCACATTGTTATCCAAGTGCTTATGCAGTTGGAAGGAAAGAGGCTTAGGGACATGCCTTCGTTTCTTGAGCTATTACAAGACGAGATGCACTTAGCGAGAGCTATCCATTTTACGACGATAAACAAGTTTGCTTTGAGAATAAAGCAAACTTATCTTGAGCTGATAATTACAAGAATGGTAAAATCAAATGAAGCAAGTTTGGTTGCCATTGATGGAACGGGCTTTAGCCTAAATGCAAGAAGCCCATACTTCTGCACAATCGCAGGAGAAAGAAACCAGTTTATGCAGACTAATGTAGCTGCAGAAGTAAAAAGAAGGCTGATTTTAGCAGTTAGACTAAGAAGAAAAAGAAGGAATGAGAATATAGATGTTCCATATTTAATTAAACAATCATCAAACCAGTTGAAGATAACTGCTTTCTTAGCTGATAAAGCCTATGATTCAGAGAAGAATCATTTAAGAGTAAAGAAGTATGGTTCTAAATTTATTGCCCCGTTAAAGAAGAAGACAACACAATACCATAGGATTAGAGGATTAAATAGAAAGAGATTATTCAAGTATTTTCCTTCGGAGATTTATAAACAGAGAGTCATTATCGAAAGCATCTTTTCTGCTGTCAAGAGAAGATTCAGTCATGTGCTTCTGGCTAGAAAGTTCACCAGCCAGAAGAATGAGTTACTATTCAGATTTATGGCTTATAATGCAGAGAAGCTGGTAAACATATGCATCATAGATGTTTACTTTCTACAGAGCCTAAGATGTAGTAAAGCTTAAATACAGTCTATTCCAGAAAATAAAATGGATATGCCGACAGAAATGCAGCATCAAGCAATGGGCTATGACCGCTCAGCTACTATGTTTTCTCCAGATGGACATCTGCTCCAAGTAGAGTATGCTGAAAAGACTGTAAAATTGGGAAGTGCAAGCATAGGGCTCTCCTGCAAAGATGGGGTAGTTATAATTGCTGACAGAAGAATAAGAGATAAGCTTATATCTCCTGAATCTGCAAATAAGATTTTTGAAATTGATGAGCATATTGTAGCGACTGCGGCAGGAATATTATCGGACGCAAGGATCTTAATAGATCAAGCACAGATTTTGGCACAGCAAAACAGAATAACTTATGGCTCCCCAATAGAACCAATATCTGTAATAAGAATGATTGCAGACAAAAAACAAATGTTTACACAATATGGA
>JBBSYH010000005.1:12712-64733 GCA_038045365.1 Nanobdellota archaeon | reverse complement strand
TTATGGACAGAAAGCAAATAGAAAATTATCTTGAGAAAACTTTGCAGTTGACTGATGATATGTTTATAAAACCATTGGAAAGGCAAAGGCAAAAACTGCTTAATTTTGATTATAGGAGAAAGAAACTTGATCAAATAGCCAGTATAGGCTTTTTCGCAATTATTACAATGACTCCCTATTTAACTTATCGCTCAATAAGTGATTCTGTTTTTCTGCTAAAATACAAAAATAGTTCTCCTGTATATGAAAATGTTTCCCGCAGATAGCGCGAATAGATTATTTGCCCTCTTCATAATCTTCTATAGGCGTATTGACACTTTTTAATTTTATGAATTTGTAATGCGCCTCTTTTGTCTGTTGATTGCATTTTTCACAGATAGAACTAAAAGTATAGACTGATTGAGTATGGTTGATGCATTTGCGAAGTTTCATTTTTCTTTGACTTCAAAGAGCGCTTTGCGCTCTTTAGCTCTTTTTTCTATCTGCATTATTGACTCATCTAATAAGTGTTCAGCTTCTTTGAAGTCTATTGCCTTGGTGCTTACTGAAAAAACAGATGAACCAAGATACTTTATTGAAGCTTTTTTTATATTCAGTATTTCTTTAATATCTTTTATTCCAGAATCAGAAAATGATTTAAGAATAATCATTTTCTTAACTTTCTTTTCTTTTTCCTTCTTTTCAAGAAGAAGTTTAGATATATTCTGTGCATCTTGTTTTCCCATGAAATTGTTAAGAAGCTCTGGCTCGCCCCTAATTGCGTCAAAAAACTCAACAACATCATATTTTTCCTTTATCTTTAAAATTAATTCTTCATAATTTGGAAACACAGTTTTAAGCATGTTTATAAACGTGCGTTCTTTTTTATAGCGCTCCTGAACACTTTCTCTTTCTTTCGCTGTAACTCTGCGCAGACTCAACTGAATATGCCCGCTTGCTATTTTTAATACCTTGCAGACTATTTTCTTGTTCGGATATACATATTCCCGTATATTCCTGATTCTTCCAGCAGCAACTTCAGACATAAATATGCTTCCTTCCCCATTGCCGTCTATTTTAAGAAAAACTGTTGTTCCTTCTATACTTTTAACAGTGCACATCACAACATCATCTTCTCTTAGTTCCATAATACTTCCTTTATCGGCGCCCTGATTTTTGCCTTTCCTCCAAAAGTCTTGACAAGAAGATAATTGCACTTGGCGCATTTTATCTTAATCGACGACTTTCCAAAAAGTATATGGGTGGTCCTGCACCTTGGGCACATTACTTTCAAAAACTTGCTGTTTATATCTTTCCGCATAAATTTAATTGTGAGGGCTATTTTTAAACTTTTATTAATTCTACTTCTAGAATTCTCTTAAGCTCTTCAATAAACTTGCCTTCTAGCTCTTTAGAAATAAGGCATCCTGCAGCATTTGGATGTCCTCCGACTTCTCCCTCGCCTAAACCAACAACTGCTTTATTCAATATTTCACGAACATTTCTGCCCCCTCTTCCCGCTATTCTTGCAGAAACCTTTATTTTATCTTCGTTATATGCTAAAGCGACAATAACAGTGCCTTCTTGATATATAGGCGAGCGTGAAATAATTGATGCGGCTGTTCCTATTATAGTATCTTTAATATTATCTCTTGCGTTTATAATTGCGTATTTATTCCCGGATATTTTCTCAGATCCTTGAATATATTGAAGTGCTGCAACAATATGGTGCTTATAATTAATATAGAGCTTTTCTGCGTCTTCTTTGAATTTTTTGTTTCCTAAACAAAAACCAAGTGAGACTTCTGGTTTGTCCATTCTGCTGCATGCATTAATAAGGGCAGAAAATTCTCTTGCGTCTTCAAGCTTATTAAAAAACTTTACAAGATAAATATTGCCTATTAGATTTTCTATTTTTTCAGAATCAACTCCCCTAAGCATAATGGCAGTTATTAAATTAGCCATTTCTTCCTCATCCAGTTCTCCAATTGTCTTGAATCTTCCGTTAATCCTAGTTACATTTGCCTCCTTAAGAAGCTCAAGAACGCCTCTATACGAGCCAGTAACTCCCGGAATATATGTATTTGAAGAATATTCTAATACTTTGTCAAGTGGCTTTGTAGAAGGATAAATAAGAAGTCCTTTTTTTATTACTGTTTCCGCATCTTTTAATATCTCGCCATATATTTTTCCAAGATTCTTCTCAAATAAATCTCCCACCATCCCAATCACTGCTAAATTTGCAAGGTCTTTATTTTGTAAAGATATTGACTTTGCAAAAAGATAGCATATTGCTGCTCCTGAAATAGGCTCATTGTTGTCAAGAAGTGGATTTATCATCATAACATTACTAGGAATTTCTTGAATAACTTCATGATGATCAAAAACAAATATCTCTGTCTTTTTTTCTTTTAAGTAATTTAAACTTCCAGAAGCCAAATCTAAAAAAATAAGTATGTGATCTTCAGGTAGCGACCTTATAAACTTCTCATCAAGACCTTTTACTATTTGCATAGAAAATTTTTTGTTCCATCTTTGCAGGGTGCGGGAAAAAATAGCTGCAGAGGTTATTCCATCTGTATCGTAATGGCTGATAACCTTTATTGGTTTTTTCTTACTCAACAAATCAATTTGTGCTATTGCAGATTTAAGATTGTCTAACATTTTTTAGTTAGAGCTTTTTGACAATCCAAAGTTTCTTTGTCAATGCTCTTTTTGAAGTATAATCATGTTTGTTTTTCAAGATGTGTCTTTTAAGCTTTTCTATTTTCTTGGTCATTGCATCCTTTTCTTTAACTGGAGTTAAACTTGCATTTTTTAATATTTGCTCCACTTTCTTTCCAAGAAGTTTTACTTTTGGTATTCCATGTTTATCTCTAAGAATCAATCCTATTTTAGCAGGTGCCTTACCTTCTTTATGAAGCTCTATAACTATCTTCTCGATATCTGCTGGCTTTATCTTTACCCAATCAGAACTTTGTGCTGTCATTGGTTTCTCTAGAAAAAAGGTATTAAAAAGGTTTTGGTACTCTGTATTTGCAGAAACAAAAACTTTTAGGAAGCTTTAAAAAGCTTTAGTTAATATTAAATTTGGTGTAAAATTTAACAAAAAATAATGAAATTACCTAAAGAAACCAAAAGATACTGCCCATATTGCAGAAAACATACTAAGCAGAGCATTGCAACTGCAAAACAAAAAGCAAGATCCGCGGCCCATCCTCTTTCTAGAGGATCTCCAGTAAGAAATAAGCTGAGAGGACTAACTTCTGGATTTGGAAATCTTGGAAAACGTTCTAAAAAAGGAACAAAAGATTGGAAAAGAAAGACAAAAACAACTAAAAGAATTTCCATAATATACAAATGCTCTGTATGTGGAAAAATAAAAGGAATTAAAAAGGCAATAAGGTCATCAAGAATAGAAATAGGAGAAAAAATCTCAAAATAAAATGCCAGAAACAAAAAAAACACAAAAAAAATCTTTTTTTGAAGTAAAAGTTCCCTTAACTGCTGCAAAAATTTATCTTTATGGAAATTCTGTAGAAGAATTATCTGGAAAAGTTGTTAAATTAGACATGACAAGAAGCTTAAGGGGAAAAAGTATTGAGCTAAAAATAAAAATAAAAGCTGAAAATGGGCAATTAATCGGAAATCCAGCAAGTATCAATATAATTGGTTCATATATAAGAAAAATGATGAGAAATAGCACTGATTATGTAGAAGATTCATTTATAGCAGACTGTAAAGACTGTAAAGTCAGAATCAAACCATTCATGATTACAAGAAACAAAGTCTCAAGAGCACTAAGGAAAGCATTGAGGGATTATGCAAGAAATTATTTAATTTCTTATTTAAAAACAAGAGATATCAAAGAAATATTTTCTGAAACAATAAGCAACAAAATTCAAAAAGAAATGTCGTTAAAATTAAAAAAAATATATCCTCTTGTTTTGTGTGAGATTAGATGCTTAGAAATCCAATAAGCACAGAGTATCAGCTTAAATAGCCCCACCCGGATTCGAACCGGGGTCTCAGGCGCCAAAGGCCTGAATACTTGACCGCTATACTATGGGGCTAAATTTTGCATCTTAAGAAACTCTGCCTCATTTAAAAACTTTCGTAATTTTAATTTAATAATAGCACTGTCCCGACAATTACAATTCCAAGACAAAGACTCCAAAAAACAATTTTCTCAATCTTCCCATCAGTTCTTATATGCCCAGCAATCTCTGTCTTTAAAGGCCAAAAAGGCCTTATTCCTTCTCTCGTTATTGCATCTCCAATCAGATGGCTCCCATATCCAAGAAAAAAAGGAAATGAAGCTGGTGGATAAAAAAAAGACAAAATTATAGATACTAAAATACAAAAACTAAAGCTGTGTAATAACCCCCTATGTTTTAAAAACCACTGTATCGGCCTAAAAAACCATCTTTTCCCCAGATAAGACTTTGTAGAATCTATATCAGGCAATAAGCTTGAAATTATCACAACAGGCAGAAAAATAATAGGATATTTTACATTATCAAAAAACAAAAGTGCGAACAATGTTCCTAAAGCAATATGTGTCTTCCACATCATAAGAAAATAATATTATTACTCTCTATAAATCTATTGGCTATAAACAGAAGATTCTAGCTCTTTAATCAAAGCATCTAATTTTACTTCTTCTACGCTTTCAACATTAAATTCAATGTTGTTATAAATTGAATTATTTCTTATGATTCCTGCAAAATATTTTTCTTCTCCTAGCAATTTGCTTTTTACTTCAATAAATTTTTCAGGAGCATATAGTTCTTCATCAGAAACTCCAAGTTGCAATATCTGCTCTGCAAATAAAATAGCCCTCATTGTATCGCTCCCATCATCAAGAACAATACTGAGAAGAGCTCTCTTTTTTGGAGAAACTTTTCCATGGACAGCACATTCTGCTTCATTCACTTTCTTGCCACACTCAGAACATACTTCAAAATATCTTGGATCATGCATGTTAACTATCAATGCTCTTGTCTTTACGTTATTTCCTAGCTTTGCATCTTTCAGTTTTGCAAACCTAAATAATTTTTTCGTAATAACCTCTCCTATTTTTTCTTTGCTTTGCTTTATACTAGAAAAAGAAGACAGATGTAATTCTCCATTCCTCACATTCCCATTTGAAATTTCAACTACATTTCCAGCTCCTATCTTGCCTTCTTCTATCAAAGCTATTTGGTTTGTATCCCACAAAACAACTTTTACATTTGAACTTTCATCAGCAACTAGCATATTGACTACTTTGCCTTCCCTCCCATTTTTGTTAAAAGATCTAACTGGAGATACTTCAATTATCTTTCCCAATATATTTGCCCTCTTCATGCCTTGCACAAGTTCAGAAATCTTCATTCTCTCTTTGTCAAAATTAATTCCCAATTCTGAAGCAACAATCTGTGCAGCTCCTTCTTTAGAAACCAACCCAGAAAGCTTCGCTCTTTTCGCCTCAATTTTTCTTTCTATATCTTCTTCGCTTAATCCGCTTAATTGTGCTATCCTAGCTATTAATTGCACATAATTATCCATTTATTTCCCAAGTAATATTGATTTATAAGTATTATGTCTATTAAAAACCACAAATAATTCTTTTAAACAAAAGCTGAATCTTTATAAATTCGTTTTTTTACTCATAATAATGGCAACAGTAATAATCATAGCCAAATTAATGCCAAAATCTCTTTCAACAGATTTGGAAAAAATAAAATCATCTGCTAAACACTCTCTTGAAAAGGAAGGAGCAAGAAACATCTCTTTTGAAGAACGTCTTGTTGCATTTGGCTTAAAAGCTCTTTTAGTAAAGTTTGATTTTCCAGAAGAAAAAGGAACCGATATTGTAGAATCTCTTCTCTCTCAAATACCAGAAGTTTCTTCAGTAACAATTGAAGATTATAGAAGAGCGCTTGGCTAATTATAAAAAACTCCTTGCGACATCTGCTGACTAAAGTCCGCAGTTTTTTTGGAGTTTTTTAGACAGAAAACAAACGACGGAGAACTCCGGCTTAAAAGCAGGAGTTTGTTTTCTGTATCAAAATCTCAATAACAAAACTTATTTATAATATGCCTTTTTCTGTTTGCTATGGTATTAACTCCACAAGAAATTGCAGAACTAAAATCACAGCTATCAGCCCAAATCCAGCATCTTCCAAAAGGGCAAAAAGAAAAAGCACAGGCGCAGATTGATTCTCTCTCCCCAGAAGCACTTGAAGAACTTGTTAAGCAGCAACAAAACAAAGAGCAAAAAACAATATTTAGAATGATTGTTGATAAAGATGTTAAATCTGCAAAAATTGATTCTGATGAACATTCTCTAGCAGTTCTTGAAATAGCTCCGGTTTCAAAAGGACATACTATAATAATACCAAGAAACCCAGTTCCAGTCTCACAAAATATTCCTTCGCAGATTTTTTCTTTTGCTGAAAAGCTAGCGGGCAAGCTTCTCGAAGCACTAAAAGCAAAAACTGTTGATCTTCAAACTGAAACAAAATTTGGAGAAAAAATAATAAATCTAATACCAAATTATGATGATCCTGTAAATCTAAACTCTCCAAGAAAAAAAGCCTCGGAAAAAGAGCTTGAAAACATAATAAAAATGCTAGAACCTGTCCCAAAAAGAGAAACTATTAAAATAGAAAGTAAAATATTGCCCTCAGGTCATTCTTTAAAAATAAATAGAAGGATACCATAACTATATGTGTAATTAAAAAAGCTGGAACAAAGGGAACACCATATTTAATCATGACTCTTTTTCCGCTTTTCCTTATTGCCTTAACATCTTCTTTGCTCAAACCATGAACGCTCTTTCTTATTTTCCTTCCAGAGATAACTATGTCTTTTTCCAGCCAATCTCCAATTCCTACTCTATTTGCAGGCACTATTTTTATCATGCAGCTCTTCTCAAAGGCCCTGAGATAAATATACAGCAAAGGCACAACAGAAAAAATAATAGAAAAAACAGGAAAATTATAAAATATAATTGCACTGAAAAAAAACACAAAAAGCAGGACAGAACCATAAAGCATATATTTTTTCTCCCTTATTTCTTTTGAAAATGCCCTAGGAAAAAAATTTTTGTTTTCACTTATAATAAAAAAACTATAGGCTAGGCTGTAAATCAATCCCGAAGAAAATAAAATAAGTATGAAAACCATGGAATTAATAAGAATATCTCCAAATGATTCAAGTGGCAGAATTGCTCCAAATCCCATCAAAAGTTTTGCATCGCCTCCAGCAAAGACTTTTCCGTAATAGAAAAGATGCGCGAGCACAAAAAAAAATGCAAATCCTGCAAGCCCTAAAACAAAAAAATTATACTTGTCTTCTACTGCAGAATAAAAAGCCCTATAAGCCAAAGCAAAAACAATTAAAGAAAAAGTCAGCCAGTCCGCAACCTCTCTCTTTCTTAAATCCTGCACACTCGCAAATATTACATACAAAAATGCAACAAAAAAAAGAAAATAATACTCTTCCATAAAGAAGTAATAATAGCAATATTTATTAACTTTCCCTTATACTTTCAAAAATGAAAGAAGAGAGAGATTTGTCAATAGCAAAAAAAAGGTATCTTTTCTGGGTAATTACTATAGGACTTTTCATAGTTTCTTTAATGATAATCAAGCCCTTTGCTATCTCGCTTATATCTGCCTTTATTCTCGCTTTTCTTGTGAAGCCGCTGTATGATTCTCTTTCTAAAAAGCTTGGAAAATCTGCATCTGCGGCCTTATGCCTTCTTACAATCATTATAATACTCATCCTTCCAACAGTTCTTCTCACAGTCGGAATAATAAATCAGGCAAAAGAGTCTCTTACTGTTAATACATTTGAAAGTATAACTGAAAAAATATCCGAATATCCTATTCTTGAAAAAATAAATCTTGAATCTCTCAAAGAAAAATTTATATCTTATATTCTTTCTGTTGCAACTTCCATTTTAGCATATATTCCGGCTCTTTTTATTTCGACTATAATAGTGCTTCTGGGAACATACTACATTCTAATAAATTGGAGCTACCTTGCAAAAAATTTAACTCTTTACATTCCGTTCTCTGATAAACAAAGAGTCGCTGATGAAATATCTCTAATAACAAAAAGCATTGTACACGGTTATCTTTTCATAGCTATTCTTGAATTTGGAGTCGCTTTTATAGGATTTTATATTTTTGGAGTAAAATATTTCATACTTCTCGCTATGCTTATTGCATTTCTTGCTTTCATTCCGGGACTTGGTCCTGTCGCAGTTTGGTTGCCACTGGCACTCTATTACTTGATAAACAATAATTATTTCACAGCAATTGGAGTAATAATTACAGGACTAATAATAAGTGTAATCATAGAAATAATTTTACTTGGAAAAATAATAAGCAAAAATTCAAAAATTCACCCTCTGATTTTCCTTATGGGTATTTTTGGCGGGATTCCTATTTTTGGAATATTTGGATTTGTTCTTGGACCACTAGTTTTAGTCTATGCCATAAAATTGCTTCATGAAGGAATTGAGCACTAAAATTTTTTTTCTTTTGTAAATGCAGTTCTGTATTTCCCGCCTTTCTTATACTTATTATATCTTCCTTTTGCCCGTTTATCGTTTTTGCTTTTTCTCTTGCTTGAAAATCCGTAATCCATCTTAAAGAATCAATTTATTTGAAAATACTTCCACAATGTTCTTTTGCAGTATTTTTGCTGTCTTTATTGCTCCCTATATTTACTCCATTAACTTTAGCATTGTACTCTTTTCTTTCTATTAAAATCTCGCAATATTTCTGACTTGTATCTTTATCACACTCTATTTTCTCAACTTCAGATTTTATTCCACTTTCTACTCTTGAATCCTCGCAGTTTACGTATTCCTTTGCCCCATCAACCTTTATCTTCTTAAATTCAACGCAATAATCAATCTTTAATTTCAGCTGTGCAGCAGTAGCGCAAGATTCGGCAACTGCCTGAAGATCCTGTCCAGGAAGAAAATCTATTTTTCCGAATATAAAACCAAAGCCCTTTGTAACTCCTAAAATTATGACAACTACAACAACAATCCCTAGAATAATAATCAAAAGCGTCGTAATAGATAATCCTTCCTGCCCTCTTTTGTTCATATCTTTTTCAAACAACATACAATATTTACTTATCTTTTGTTTATAAATCTTATGCAGAGTTCAATAATCTCCCGTTGCCGTCAAATTCCATAAAAACATCAAATTCTCTCTTTATTTTATTATTTCCGTTTTCTGAAACAACAAACAATCCTTTAATTATCAGAAAATACCTTTCTCCCTCTCTTCTGAACTCAAACTCGTCATTTCTGACTTTTCCAAAGAAATTTCCAGCACCTTCAATTTCAATATTCCTCTTTTCAGTTATTTTCTTAAAATTATCTCTTAATTCTCCTTCTGAAATAATGCTTTCTCTTCCAGATATCTCTGTGTTCTTTAAAATATAATCTTGAAGAAACTCTGCTTTGGTAATTGCATTTGAAATTTTCTTTGAGTCTACACTTACCACTTCTCCATAACTAGCAAAAGAAACAAGGCTTGTTACGCACAAAACAAGTGCAATTACAAACATAAGAATTGTCGGTATGTGTCCTTGCTTATTCATTTAAACATCCTCCATGATAATATTCAACTTGATAAGGTCTCTTTCCCACGTTTAGTAAAATTCTGGAAATTTTCCCATTATCTCTATAATGTTTTAATATTACCTCATTTCCTGTGCTTTCAAAAATTCCTTCATGAATATAAAAAAAGTTTGTTGGGGATTTTAATATCATGCACTCTTTTCCTGCTAAATTAATAAGTTCTTTGCTAAACTTGCTGTAAAAAATTCTCTCTTCTTCGCTTTGCTTGCTAGGCACAAGTGTATTTCCACTTTTTGCAAGACCATCTATTATAGTATATTCTTTTTCATTGACTTGCACAATCTCGCTTAGAAATTTTCCTCCTGAAAAGCTGAAAATCTCCACTCTGTTTGGATCTTTCCAGACTTTTATGGCGCTTGAAAGCAAAACAAATACAGCCATTAACAAGAAAATTAAAATCATTACAGGCAATGCAGAAATTATTTTATCAATTTGTCCCCTTCTATTCATTTTGTCTCCTCGCAAAATTATTGCTTCCCGCTATTATTTCATAGGTTATTCCCTTAACTTCAGTTTTTCTGGTGCTGCATTTTGGATAATTTTTGTTTGAAAATACTCCTTTAAACTCGCATGCTTCAAAATTACTTCCAAAAACAAAAACTTCTTCTTTTCCGCACTGTTCTTTGCAAATCTTCAATATAATTTTCCCTTTTTCCATTGCTCCCTTGCTAATTCCGCATTCTTCATAAAAATTCTCCCATTTCACATCTTTCTCTTTCATACATTCTTCAACTAGATAAGTAAGAATTTCGCTCTCCCCTTCTCTAAAATCATGCTCTCCCCCATAAAATAAATAAGCCCCTCCTGCAATTCCAAGAGCAATTATTATCATTAAAAAAAGAAAATAAAAAAATGAAATCTGATCCCCTAATTTTCCATTTTTATTCATCTTTTCCCCCAATTTGTATACTTAAGATATTTACAGGAGTTCCCTCTTTTATTTTGCTGCTTAAAATCTTAATATCATTAAAATAAACATAGCATGTTTTCTTTATTTTGCTTAACTTGACACATACATCATTTTCTTTAAAAGAAAACATTTCACTTAATTCAACTCTGTTTTTTCCGGCTATTTCGCTTGCTTTTTGAACATCTATTTCTATATTGTCTCCTTTCTCTGCAAAATTCAAGACTTTCGAAACTTCCTTTGCATAGTAGTCTTCCCATATCACTGCGCCATTTTTCAATTGATAGACAAATGCAAAAATTCCGAAAACAAAAATAGCAAGAAGAATTACATAAACAGTATTATCAAGCAATATCTCTCCAAAATCAGATTCTCCCTTCTTATTCATCATTCTCTATATGAAACCTCTATGCTGTCTTTTTCCTTTTTTACCTCAATTTCAATTAAATTTGATTTAAAAATTATTCCGCTTGAATCTATTCCCTCTGCAGAATTTTCTCCTGTAGCATAAACTGCCTTCAAAATTAGATCGCTCTTTACTATCACTTTTTTCTCTTCAAAAATTCTGCAAAATCCTTTTTTTTGGCAGCTTTCCCCAGAAAGCGCGTCTCCTGCAAAAATATTGCCTTTGCAAATGCATATGCAGCTGTTTAAATAGCATTTATCCGGCTTTCCCTTCTCCTCAGCGCTCCATCCAGTAACATACCACTTATTATTCCCTCTTACTAAAAATTTTCCTTTATCTCCATCTTCAAGTCTCTTAATTTTACCTTCTATTGAATCAATTGTCTTTTTCATATTCTCATCTTCTCCCTTAAATATTCCATACATTTTATATATGCCTGCTCCAAGCAGAAGCAACCCTATAACAGCAATAATTATGCTGGTAGTATGGCCTAAAAGCCCTTTTTTTATCATGGATTTCCCTCTATTGACTTACAAAAATTATTTATCCTGTTTGCATCATAAGGCATTGCCTGAACAATTGAACATCCTTCCTTTGCTTTCTCATCGTTCGTTGAAAACTCGCCGCAATATCCTGTAGCAGTTATTTGTCCAGAATATGCATTCAAAGCTGCTGCGGGCGCAGTCCCTATTGCAACTGGCAACAAAATAAATCTGATTGCTTTTCCAACAAGAACTCCAGCCACTCCTTTCGCGCCTAAATTAACAAAATATCCTCCTGCTGCAATTAAAAAAACATCTTTTCCAAGATTTGAAAGAACTTCAGAAGCCTTGGTTGCTTTTATCTGCATAAATAAAAGTGCAATTTCTCTTCCATTCCCAGATAAACTATCTCCTTCTCTCAAAGAATTTGCTTCATTTTCATATGCTGCTCTATCAACAGATGGATATGCTCCAGATACTTTGTCTGTAAAAGTCTGTATATAAGTCAGCTTGCTTTGAGGAACCAGTTCTTCCTTCATATATCTATGAATATCAACTTTTTTTATTACATCCTCGCTTATTCCTTTGTCAATGGCTACTCTAGAGCATATCAAACATGTGCTGTCAGTTACTTCTAATCCCCTGCTTGTAGCATATTTTCCAAACAAATCAATTTTCCCTTCTCCCATCATACTCCAGCAATTATACATCTCTCTTGCGCTTACTTCTTCAATTAATCTCGCGGCTTTTGTATCGTCTGCAGACAACTTTATCTTTTCAATCTCTTCTCCAGCAAAATTTTCACTGCAATCTCCTTTTCCCCTAGTTAAACATATTTTTTTTGTGCTGCACTTTAGTGGCAAACTTCCTTGTATTGAATCAGCAGCATGCGCTCTTCCTAAAACAGACAGCTTGCATAATTCTTCATCAGTATATTCTCCGAATTTAATCAATGTCAAGGCAAAAAGCATTGTTATTAATGCAAGAATTCCTATTGTAATGCTAACAATCTGTGTAGATGTAAGTTCCCCTTTCTTATCCATCTTCAATCAAAGAAACCCTGCTTTATAACAATTACGCAATATTCTTTATTACAAGCCATACAACTGCTCCTGCTATAATCAAAAAAATTATCCAAAGGAGATAATCTTTGATTATACTGGCTATCATTCCATTTTTATTCATTGCATTTCTCCTTTTCTTCTCTTAAATTTATTACTAGATATTCTCCAACTTTCTCTGGGCACACATTTACTTCAGAAATCCTGATTGTCTCTTCTGCCTCATCCCTCCATCTCAAAGCCTCTTCTATAATTTTTTCCTCATTTATTTTCTGTTCAATCTGTTGCTCAATGTGCGGCGTTAGCTTATTCTCCAAAGAAAAGCTGTACCATCCTATAACTTTATTATCTTTATAAACATAAATCACAGCATCTCCTCTGCTGTTTTCGTTTGGCTCTTTATCTAATTTCTCAGAATAAACAATTTCAGGATCAATTATTGCATGAATTCCTCTCTCTATTTCAATTTTCTTCCTGTCTCTGCTTCTGTAATAAAAATTCTTCAGTTTTTCATAAATCTCTTTCTCCCCTATATTTTTTTCATTAATCTCAATATTGTCTTCTGCAAAATTATTCCATTTCAACCCATCATAATACTGCACTTTATCCTCTCTTATTAAATACCTAAAGCTTTCCACACCTGCAATCTTTTCATTTTCATAATCAAAACTTGGCAGATATTTGGAGAAAGGAATTGCTTTTCCGCTAAAAAAACTATATGCAAATGCTCCAACCATTATTAATACAAAAATTGCAATCACTCCCCCTATTAAATAAGATAAATGCAATTCTCCTTTCATTTTCCAAACCTCAATATGTCTCTTATAAATTTCAATGCTCCTGTGCTTTTATCTGATAAAGACATATAAAATATTACTACAAGTGCAAGCACAATTATGCCTATTATCCAAGGTATAAGGTTGTCCCATGCTGTTTGTCCTCTTTTTTTCATCTGCTTGTATAGATTGCAAGATTATTAAATCTAATGTCTAAACCACATAATTTATAACATCCTATTGTTTAATTTTCTGATAAAAAAGAATGGCGCAGACAGAAGATATTATAAAAAAATACTCTAAAAGAATAGAGCAGGAAATTAGTTTGTCTACCTCAAAAAATGTTTCGCAGGAGTATTCTAAATTCAAAAAAGAAATGTATCGGGAACCATCTTCCTATGAAAAATGGGCAAAGTCTTTAGGCAGTATAATTTCAATAAAAGTTGCAGAAAAAGATAGAGTAAAAATGCAAAAATATATCGACTCAGCAAATATAGAAATTACTCCGAGCCAGGCAATTGGGCTTTCTCTATTTTCAATGCTTGGCTCTTTCCTCGCAATAATTCTTATTACAACTGCGATTTACTTTATCTCTGGCTCTTTCCAGCTCCTTTTCCTGTTCCTCGGCTTAATAGCAAGTATTTTTGTTTTTTATTACACATATACATTCCCTCAAAGACTGGCAAACTCATGGCGTCTTAGTGCTTCTTCACAGATGGTTCCTTCAATCCTCTATATAGTTATTTACATGAAGCACACTTCAAACTTGGAAAAAGCTGTTGAATTTGCTTCTCAGCATCTCAAGGGCCCTCTTGCTAATGATTTCAAAAAAGTATTTTATGATGTAGAAATAGGAAAATTTTCTACAATGAAACAATCTCTCGAAAATTATTTGCAAAGTTGGAGAGAATACTCTCCAGAATTCATAGAATCATTTCATTTAATTGAATCCTCTCTTTACGAACCATCAGAAAATAAAAGAATTGAAATTCTTGAAAAAGCGCTGCAAGTAATTCTTGACGGAATTTATGAAAAAACACTTAAATACTCGAGAGAAATACGCTCCCCTCTTACAAACATCTACATGCTTGGAATAATCCTCCCAACTCTTGGCCTTGCTCTCCTTCCGCTGGCTTCTACTCTTCTTCAAGGAACAATAAAATGGCAGCATATTTTCATTGTCTTTAATGTTATAATCCCATTTATTGTTTTTTACATGTCATCAGAAGTTCTGCTCAAGCGGCCTGGCGGCTATGGAGAATCTTCAATTCTTGAACTAAATCCAGATTATCCAAAATTTATATCAAAGAAACCCTGGAAAAAAGCATTTTTATATGCTTTCCCGCTATTCCTCATCGGAATAATTCCTTTTATATTCCAAATTGGCTTTATTGTGGAGCCTCTTGGTCTCAAAAGCGACTATTCTTTTGGAGAAATCGGATTAAGCTTGTTTCCAGAATTAAACGTTTTTGACTTTAAAGAAACCCAAGATGGAAAAGTGGGGCCATTTGGACTTGTAGCTGTTCTTTTAAGCCTTTTCATACCTCTCTCTATAGCTGTTTTCTTTTCAACAGCTTATTCATTAAAAACAAAGGATCTTATAATAGCAAGAGAAAAAACAAAATTGCTTGAAGAAGAATTTACAAATTCTCTTTTCCAATTAGGCAATCGCCTTGGAGACGGCATACCTGCAGAAATGATTTTTGCAAAGGTTTCAGAATCAACTACGGGTCAAACAACTCAAAGCTTTTTCTCTCTCGTAAATCAAAACATCAGGCAATTTGGAATGTCTGTCGAAAAAGCAATATTCGACAAGAAAAGAGGCGCAATAATTTATTATCCATCTGTTTTAATTGCGACTTCCATGAAAATATTGGTAGAATCAATCAAAAAAGGTCTTCAGATTGCATCCCAATCACTTATGTCAATTTCAGAATACCTAAAAAACATTCAGAAAATCAATCAGCGCCTTAAAGATCTTCTTGCAGAAATAGTTTCGGATATGAAATCTAACATGACTTTTCTAGCTCCTCTTCTTGCAGGAATTATTGTAGGATTATCTTCAATGATAACCATAATTTTAAACAAGCTGTCATCTCTTCAAATAAATTCTTTAGCAGAAAATGCAAATTCACTTGGAAACTTCTCAAAAATAACTGAAATATTTAACGTTTCTCAAATGATACCTCCATATTTCATCCAGATTGCAATAGGAATCTACATCATTGAAATTATTTTTATTCTTACTTCTGCATTAGCAACAATAGATTCTGGAAAAGACCCTCTAAAAGAAAAATATGAACTTTCTAAAAACTTGAAAAGAGGAATTTCACTCTATATTATAACTGCTCTTGTCTCAATAATTTCTCTTTCGCTTTTGGCAGCCATAGCTCTAATCTCAATATAAACTATAAATCAAAAAGTCCTTGTGTTTGACCATGGGCTAAAGCCCATAGTCTGTTTAGGACTTTTGGATGCTCAAGGAACAACCTTGCCTTGAAAGGCAAGGTTTTCTTCAAGTTCCTTGACATAATTAAATTATTTTATATTCTCATATAGCCATTTCTTCCATCTTGGAAAAACATGTTCGCTTAAAGGCAAGCCATATTCTTCTCGAACTTCGTCGCTTATTCTATGAAAAGCATTGTTTGAAAGAACATTAAACCTAGCCTCAAGAATCTCCGGCTTATTATATTTATCCGCTGCATCAACAATCTCTTGCTTTATTTTTCCTCTTAATATTATATTATCATAAACCGCATCCCAATTTCCAGCCCATCCCTTCACATTTCCAGCTATTTGCTTAATTATTTCAGATTCTCCATTTATCAGTTCTTGTGTAGGCTCAAGCTCATCTTTCTCAACATTATATTTCAATAAATCAACAAATCCTTTTTCAATTAGCGGGTCCTTTGTCCAGTGTTTTCTTACTTCAGTTAAGCTCACTAATCTTCTTTTTGAATGCAATCCATCAGCTGTCTTTACAGGATTTGCTATAATTATTAAATCAGTTGCCTTAAAACTTGTCTCTGGAATTCCAATATCATTTACAACTCTATCAAAAACTCCATAGGGTGAATCTCCATGTATTGTTCCAGCAACTACATTTGCAAGCGCTCCAACTCTCATTGCTTCATACAAGGCCTTTGCTTCAGTTGATCTTACTTCTCCAATAATTAGCGCAGAATCTCCAAGTCTCAAACTCGCCCTAATTCCTTCTGATGCTTCCACTTCTGTTGTTCCAGAAACAAGTGCACTTCTTACTTTCATTCTTAAAATGTCATACCCAACTTTTCTCATTACATCAACTCCCAGCTCAAGAGTGTCTTCAACTACTATTGTTCTTACATTCGGCATAACTTCAAGCATAAGCGCACCAAGCAAACTGCTTTTTCCGCTTGATCTAGTTCCAGCTACTAACATTGTTCTGCTCCCATCAACTAAAAAACTTAATAATCCTGCACAAAAAGAATTCAGCATTTTATTTTTTATAAAAAGAGGAAGAGTCCATGGACTATCTCTGTGTCTTCTAAAAGCATACGCAAGTCCGGAAGGAGAAAGTGGTTCTTTTATAGCAGCAACTCTAGCTCTTCCCTCGCTTAAAATTAATTCAGTGTCTAAAATAGGATTTGCTTCGTCTAATGGTCTGCCAGATTGCAAACGCAGTTTTGCAGCCCAGGAATCTGCATCTTCATAGCTTGGAATTATATTTGTCACACATTCATCATATTTTTCATGTCTTACAAAAATAGGATTTTGCGCTATTGGAGCATTTAACACTATATCCTGCAATTTATTATCTGCGAGAAGTACTTCTATCAGTCCAAATCCTATAGTATGTCTTACTAAAATTTTAGCAAGTTTGTTCAAATCATTATGGCTAAGCTCCATCCCTTTATTTTTTGATAATTCGCCCAGTAAATCTCTTGAAACATTAAAAAAAACTTGCCGTGTTTTCTCTGGATCAGTAAATTCTTCCGCTTTTGGCTTATGTTCTATTAAAACATTCCTCGCAAGCTCCAAAAGCATGTGGTACTCTTCACTTATTGAATATTCTGCAGGTATCAAATGATAAAAGTATTTTAAATCGTTCTTCATTTTCAATATACTAACTGTAACACTTTCAAATTCGCTCTCTATCTCATACTGATCTATAAATTCAGCATCTTGCGGAAATTGTGCAACAAGTCTAGTAAAACTAAAATTTGGCATTACATCTGGCCTGAAAATTGTCTTGTAAATCTCCCTATTTCCGAATGAATATCCGTCTGTTTTCGCAGTTGCAATTTGAATAAGTTTTGTACCCTCAATCATATTAGCTATCTTTTCAAGAAGTCTTATATAAGAACTTATTCCTGCTCTGTTTATAACCTCTCCAGAATCATTTTGCTCTCTCAAAAGTCTTATTCTCTTTCTTAACTCTGTATAGCAAGCAAACGGATCTTGTTTAAGCAAAGTTAAAATATAGCTTAAATCACTATGCACTTCTGGTACATTGCCAAACACGCTTAATTTCACAGGAGAAAGAAGCATTTCCTGTTGTACTAAATAATTGTATATTCTTGCAATTTCAGAGAGCATAAAAACTTGTTCTGACGGATAATTATAGTTCCTCTGTTGTACAAAAATTATTCTTGAAACTCCTTGATTTCCAATAAGAAAATCAATTGTTCTCGCCATCACGCTGGGATTGCTTGCTATATTTGGAACAAACGGAGCAGTCATGTAATTTACATACATAATCTCCTCTCCTTGCTTTCTTTCAATTTCAGTTGAGTAAAGCGGACTTCCCTCTTTAAATATCATTTTTTGCTCTTGAAATTCTCTATCTTCTATAATTAAATATATTTCGTTTTGCGAAAATTGCAAGGTTCTCGTATTTCTGCATCCAAAACTATTTTAAACCCAGAGCCCCTGTTAAAAACATGGAAGGGGTTTATACACAAGATAATTTTACATTAGAAATCAATACTCGCATACGCGACATAGAGGAAAAACAGCGTCTTCTAAAAGACAGGGTAACTCTTCTTGGACAAACATTTACTAAAGAAAGAGAGAAAAACTTTTCTGAAATACAGCAGACTAAAAAATACATTATCCAAATAAAAGAAGAAAATTCTAGAATTCAGGAAATTTTGCAAAGAGTAATAGAACTGCTTGGAAATGTTGCAAGAAAAGAAGAGTTAATGATAATACAAAGACAGCTTGATTTATTCAGGCAAAAATAAAATGGGAACATTTGAAGATATAAAGAGGATGCAAGATGAAGGAAAATCAGAGGAAGAGATATCTGCCGCTCTGCAGCAGCGCGGACTTTCTAAAAATGAGATAAATAGTGTTTTTATTCAGGCAAAAATAAAAGAAGCTGTTTCAGAGAATGCTTTTGAAAATTCTTCTGACAAATCATCCGTAAATATTATAGGTATGCATCCTTCTCTCCTGGAAAAAGAGCCGCTTGAACCTGAGCCTCCTGTTCAGCAAAAAGAAATTCCTAAACAAACAGCTGCTCCTCAATCAGAATTTCAATCATATCCAGAACAGGAATATCAAGAACCTCCTGAATCGCAATATTTTAATAATCCGCAGTATGAACAATACTCTTCAAGCTCTCTAAGCGCAGATACAATAACAGAAATATCAGAACAACTAGTTCTAGAAAAGCTCTCTCCTCTAAAAGATAAACTAGAAGAAATACTTGATATGAAGAATAACGTGGAGTCAATGGTGCAGCATTTAGACGAAAGGCTTAAAAGAATTGAGAAAATAATTGATAGGCTGCAACTTTCAATATTGCAAAAAGTCGGGGAATATATGACTAACATAGAAGATATTAAGAAGGAAATAATAGAAACTCAAAAATCTTTTATAGGCCTTTCGAATCAAAAATCTATAAATTAAAATCAAAAAGTCCTTGTGTTTGACCATGGGCTAAAGCCCATGGTTTGTTTAGGACTTTTGGATGCTCAAGGAACAACCTTGCCTTTCAAGGCAAGGTTTTCTTCAAGTTCCTTGACATAATAAAAAACTCCTTGCGACATCTGCGGACCTAAAGTCCGCAGTTTTTTTGGAGTTTTTTAGACAGAAAACAAACGACGGAGAACTCCAGCTTAAAAGCAGGAGTTTGTTTTCTGTATCAGAAAAAATTATTTTACTTTCAAAAAATCCAATATAGCAAACCAAATTGTAATATTCAAAATATACATTCTTGCCTCGCTCATCGAAACAAAAATAGTTGCAAAAAGAAAAGCAATAAAAGTCTTTAGCCCTTGTGATTCTACTATTTTAGTCTTGGAGAAAACTGCGTAAACTACAGCAAAAACAACAAGAAAACTAAGTACAGGTAAAAAATAGATTATTCCAGAAAGCTCAATTGCACCCATTTTCCTTACTTATCGCGCCAAGGAGTTAAGTTAGCAATCACAGGAATGCTCCCGCCTGCACCTCTAGAACCGCTTCCGTCCTTATTCCCGCCACTCGTAGCTACTGCAATAATAAGTCCAAGAAGTAAAACAGCCCCAATTATCCATCCAGCATAGTTTTCATAAACGCCTGAATAATATCCAAGTCTTTCAAATGACTGCGCAACTACTACTATTGCAATCACAACTCCTATTGCTCCAAGTCCCCAAAACCAATATCTTCTTTCGTCATCCGGTATAAAAAGCCCTATTAAAATCAATAAAACAAGCAGAACAGATAATCCCACTGCAAGTCTCGAAAAAACTTCACCAAAAAACTCTGAAACAAAATTAAACTTTAATGATAATAATCCTACTACTACAGCAATTATCACGCTTATCCCTTTATTAGCCCCTAAAATATTAGTTGTTGAAAGTATTCCGAAAACTATTGCAAATACAAGTAAAAATGGCAGTAAATAATCGAAAACTCCGCCGCTCTGCCATTGTGATAATATGGTGCCAATATCTAAAACCATACCTATGCAATTTTAATCTTATTTATATATGTTTCGTTACTGTAAAGAACATTTATTTATGATTTCTTTTTGTCAAAAGCAAAAACAATTGCAATTGCTCCGCCTATCACTAAAAAAAAGATAATATTTTCAATTAAGAGAAATTCTCCCCTAAATAAGCCAGTTATATAGTCCCATCCCCCAACTATTGTCAAAACAGCTGATGCTACTGCTATAAAAATAAATATTCCAAAAACTACTTTCATCTTGGCAGAAATATCAAAGCTATCTTCTTTGAAAAAAAATCCTAGCAAAATCATGAAAACAAATATAATGACTAGGCTTACCGCCAAAAATGGAATTAACCTTGAAATAATATCGCTTGCGTATCCTACTGACGTAACAATCATTGCTATTGCAAACCCAATAAGTGCATCAACTTGTTTTTTTTCTTTGCCTAAAATCTGGGACTTTTGCAATATTGCAAAAACAAGTGTAAAAACAAATATAAATAAAAATATCGTCTGTGCCAGGGGCTCCGCGAATATATTGTGCTCAACCATGTCTTCTTTCATTAATCTTAATATTTAAATCTTCTCTTGTATCAAACCAGTTCTTCTTGAATTGAATTGTTGCTTTCAGAAATCACATCTAGAGAATCATCCCTCATAGGTAATGAAGCTTTATTTATTATAAAAATATCCCCGACTGCTTTAACAAACTGATGGGGAATTATCACGCCTCTTGCGCCTCCAAGCGCACTCATCATCTCGGAACCAACTCTTATTCTCCACCCTTCTATCCTATTATCCGCAATATTTACCTCCTCTATTTGCCCAAAGAAGTCCCCATCAGAAGTATATACTTTTTTCCCTATAACATCGCTTACGTTTTTTATTCTGAGCATTGCAAAGCCTATTTATCACACTATTTATATTTTGTGTTTTTTCAAAGCACATATTAAACTTATAAATTTCGCCATAATATTTATATAAACCTTTCATCTAGAAAATTTATGAAATCATCAGAATTCCTAGATATATTGCTCGCAATATTTCTTTTCACGATAGTAATTGGAGTTCCTTCAATTATTAATGCTCAATGGTCTGATCTCCCAAAGTTTTTCTTTTTTTCTGCCCTTCTTATTTTTGTAGTAATAACTTCAAAAAAGATAGTTGCATATCTTCTTGATTCTGATGTTGAACACGAAATCTGGAAAATGTCAAGATTCGGATTAGGCGAAAAACATCAGCTTAAAAAAGAAATTCCTGCAGGAATAATTTTCCCATTACTTTTTTCCATAGTCACGCTTGGTTCATTCAAACTTCTAACTTTTCTTACATATGAATCGCGTGCTCTTAAAGTGCGTGCAGCAAAAAGATTTGGATTCTATAGTTATACTGAAATGACTGATTGGCATAATGGAATAATTGGTACAGCAGGTATGCTTCCTTTGTTTGCACTGGCAATTATATTTTACTTAATAAATGAAGAATATCTCTCCGCGATTACCTCTTTTTATACTTTCTTTAATCTGTTGCCCTTCTCTAAACTTGACGGTACACAAATATTTTTCGGTTCCAGAGTTCTCTGGGCTATATTAATGCTCATTTCTTTAATATTTTCTGCATATTCACTTCAATTCTATATCTAGCACACTAAAGCAATAAATTTAAACTTCTGTTTTCTTTCTTTTTTATGTTATTAATAAATCCGAGAGAATACCAAACAGCAATATTCGAAACAGCAAAAAAGTACAACGCTTTAGTTGTCTTACCAACAGGGTTGGGAAAAACTCTCATCGCTCTCATGCTTTCAATAGAAACACTAAAAAAACATCCTCTCAGCAAAATATTATTCTTAGCTCCTACAAAACCATTAATAGAACAGCATTTCAACTATTTCAAAAAAAACCTTTCAGAGTTATTTGCAGATCTTCAATTCTTTACAGGCTCTGTTCAAGCAGAAAAAAGAAAAAAAATCTGGCAAACAGCAGAAATAATATTTTCAACTCCGCAATGCATTGCTAATGATTTAGAAAACTTCCTCTATGATCTTAAAGAAGTTTCTCTGCTTATCATTGACGAAGCCCATCGTTGTTTAAAAAACTACGATTATACAAAAGTAGTAGAAAAATACAAGCACCAAGCTGTTAACGAAAAAATTCTTGGTCTCACAGCTTCTCCTGGCTCAGATCCTGAAATAGTAAAACAAATATGCAAAAATCTTAACATCCAAAAAATAGAATTAAGAACTCGCGATTCTCCGGATGTTAAGCCTTATCTTCAAGAGCTTGAATTCCAAAAAATAGAAATTCCTTTTCCGCAAGAATTTATTGAGCTTCGCGTTCTCTTTAAGCGCATCTTCGACAATGCAACTAACAAGCTCAGAGAAAGAAATTATCTTCAAGGTCCAGCAAACAAAATAACTCTCTTAAATCTTCAAACACGTCTTGCCATGCAAGTCTCACAAAGAAACTTTGCCGCCATGTACGGAATGACTCTCACAGCCCAGGCAATAAAAATTTCTCATGCTCTGGAACTCCTGGAAACACAAACTCTTTCTGGTCTTAATGAATATCTCAAATCCCTCCAAAAACAAGCTATCGATAAAAAAAGTAGAGCTGTTCAATCTCTTGTTAAATCTCCAGAATTCAACGCAGCTATGATTTCTATCCAGCATCTTCTTTCAAAGAAATTTGAACATCCTAAAATAGAAAAACTCTCTATTCTAATTGAAAATGAATTTAAAGAAAATAAAGATGCAAAAATAATTATTTTTACTCAATTCAGAGAAACCGCATCGTTAATTTACCATCATCTCTCTCAAATTACTGGTATAAAACCATCTGTCTTCGTCGGTCAGGCAAAAAAAGCCACAAAGCACGGCAATACTGGCCTCTCTCAAAAAGAGCAAAAGCAAATCATAGAAAAATTTAAAGAAGGAGAAATAAACATTCTTGTTTGTACTTCAATAGGCGAAGAAGGCCTAGATATCCCGGAAGTTTCCGCAGTTATCTTTTACGAACCAGTTCCCTCAGCAATCAGAAAAATTCAGCGCACAGGAAGAACAGCTCGTCTTTCCCCAGGTAAGCTCATCATCCTAATAACAAAAGACACAAAAGATGAAATCCATCACTATGCATCTTCTGCAAGAGAAAGAAAAATGCATAAAACCATACATATAATAAAAGAAGAATTAAAAAATAAGGAAAAAGCCACAAGTCTTGATAAATTTTGATAACTGCACTTAACAAAATATATATACACAAAGAAAGTTAAAACAATATGGATTGGAATGAAATAAAAAATTTGAGCAGTGCAGCACTTAACCACTTTGATGATCACTTTGATGAACGTGCTGCTCAAATGAATCGAGAAAATACTCAGAAAGAAACGCGGACTCTAGTTACAAAACTTAACGCGCTTTATAGAAAGGTGGTTGAAATTTCAAGGGATTCTGAAATGGAAGAAACTAGCATGCTCTGGCAGAAATTCTCAGATGAATGTCTGCTCTATGAAGCACACATTTATGCAGTAGTCAATACCTATAATTGCTGTAAGGAAGAATATAAGCAAGTAAAAGCGCTAAGAGCAAGATCACAAAAGATACAAGAAATTCACCTGCCCTATCCTCTTTTCCCTTAAAGTAAAGTCCGGGAATATATTTAATAAAAAACAATAAAATGTCTCTAACCAAAATACTAAAAACCCTTGAAAAAAATCACATCATCACAAGAAAGCCTCACCCTCTTATTCCATTCGTCCTCTCATTGCTCATCGCAATACTCTGCTTCTATTCTCTGTCTCTTCCAAACATCCCAAAAATATTCTCCTCCTTCGCTATTATTTTATTTATTTTCTCTCTGCTTTTTTCAATCATACATTTAATAATCTATAAAATCCTATCTAAAAACTAATATGCCATTCCACGACATCTTCTCTTCAAAAAGAGAAATAAAAAAAGAAAATCAATCATCAACTATTATCATAGACATTCATGAAAAAAACTCTCTTATTCCAGCAGAACTTTCTCGCCTCTCAATCCCTTTTGAATTTCAGAATCTTCCAATAGGAGATTATTTAATCAATAATATTGCAATTGAAAGAAAAACATTCCAAGACTTGCAATCCTCTATCATCAGCAAGCGCATTTTTGCCCAGATAAAAAACCTCCAGCAGCACACTTCTCCTCTTTTAATTATCGAGGGTTTTTCCTCTCTAAAAGAGCAGCTGCTTCATGAAAATGCCTTGCGCGGCTTCTTTCTTTCGCTCGCCCTTAAAGACAAAATACCCTTTGTCTTCACAGAAAATGAAAAAGACACTGCTCTTTATCTCTCATTATTAGCAAGAAAACAGACAAAAAAAGAAATATCAATACGTCCATCAAAAATAGCATTAACAAAAAAACAGCAAATACAATTTATCCTAGAAGGCTTTCCTCACGTTGGCCCAGTCAGAGCCAAAAAACTTTTAGAAAAATTCAATTCCTTAAAAAATATCATCAATGCTTCTGAATCAGAACTCCAAGAAATCCTTGAAAAAAGAGCAAAAGAATTCAAAGAACTCATTGATTCTCTTTTTTAATGTGGTTTAAAACATAGCTGACATTAACCAAATAATTCCCACAAAACAAGTTATTCCCATAAGTAATGTTAATATTATCCAACAATGGCAAATGCCCTTTTGGAAGATTCTTTTCATACAATAATTTTTTTATAGATTCTGCGATATCGGAAAGAACATTAGATTCAGCATTATATAGATGAATATTTTTAAAAAATGAATGTCTTCTCTCATTATACTCTGTTTTCTCATTAAGAAAAACTTGATAAGACTCTAAAAATCTTTTTGTAATATCTTGTCCTGCTCTTTGAATAAATTCTTCATTATAATCCATAAAATTCAATTTATAAATGGATTTATAAAAGATGAGGTGGTTCAATACTCAACAGACAATATATGTGTTAAAAAATATATAATGAAAAGATTATAATAAATAAGATATCTTCCCTATAGCTCATATACTTCCAAATCACTATATGTTGGTCCTCTCTGCTCTAGCACGGATTTCTTTAAACAAAATTTATCAACATCCCACTCAATCCCTCTAATTCCAATCTTACTAACATGCTCCAAAAATCCTTTCTTGTCTTTCACATATTTAATTCTTGCAATTGTCATGTGACTCATAAATCTCTCCTCTTTCTTGAACCCAATTTTCTCCATTGCTTCATCAATCTTTTTTTGCAATTCAAACATTCCTTTGCTTCCAATCTTAATCCAAGCAATCCTTGGATTTCCAAAATTGCTAAAAGTTCCAATCCCAATTAACTTCGCCTCAAACTCCTTAAACTCTATTCTCTGTAATTCCTCTTTTACTTTCTTCATTTTTTCCTTATCAATCTCTCCAAGAAACTTCAAAGTTAAGTGTAGATTTTCCAACTCAGTCATTTTGCCTGTAAATTTCCAATTTCCTAAAGTTTCTTGCACTCTGGCAACTTCTTTAATTACTGCGACAGGCATTTCAATTGCGACAAAACACCGCATTAATTCTTTATTTTCTTCCATCTAAATCATTACAACAAGTTTTATTAATATCTTTCTCCATAAAAAAATCCCAAGAATTATTATTTGATTTATTCGCTCAATCCCATTTGCTTATCAAGTCCTCTTAAAACCTGCTCAAGATTCTCCGGCGTCATTTGTTTCAGCATCTCCGAATGTTTCTCTATTGCATGATGCCAAGTCTTAGCCTCTGCTTTATAATGGTCCTCATCTTCTACTTTATGCCCGCACTCACAAGTTATTGTTGCCATCTTAAATAATTAAGAGAAAGCAGATATATAAATTTATCTCAAAAATTATTAAAACTGTGCTCTTACTTCGGCACAATCACTGCTGTGCTGTACTTCTCAATAAAAGTTTTGGCAAGCTTCTTCACATCTTCTAATCTAACTTTCTTAATTCTGTTTTCATATTCATAATATCTATCAGCTTTTTCAGCTAATTCGGCAAACAATAAATCAACCATAACCTTAGTGCTTTCTTCATTGCTTATTTTTCTCAATCCAATTAATTGTATCTTTACTTCTTCAAGCTCTTTTTCATTCATCTCTTGCATTTTCTCTAGTTCTTCTAAAATTATCTTCTTTACTTCAGGAATTGCATCTTTCATTGTTCCAACATAAATTCCATACCAAGAATAATTTTTTTCTGTTTCAATGCTTCCTCTTATAGCATAAGCCAATCCCTTCTCTTCTCTAATTTTAAGAAACAATTTTGATGACATTCCCTCGGCTAAATATGCATTTAAAGCTTCAAGTGCAGAATAATTTTCATCTGTCCGCAAAGGTGCATGAACTCCAAAAATAAAATGTGCTTGGTCAATTCCTTCTCTTTCTTCCGCACTCTCTTTATTTATCTTCTTTATTTCTTTTTCTGCAATTTTTGCCTCTCTCTTTTCAAAATTCTTCTCAATATATGCACATACTTCTTCAAAATCCGCATCTCCAACAATACTTATAATGTAATTTTCTGGAGAATATGCTTTTTTAAAATAATCAAAAACAAAATCCCTCTTTAGTTCCTGAATTGTCTCTTGTCTTCCTATAACTCCTTCTCCAAATGGCTTTTCATATAAATTCTCAAGTATATTATCATAAACATCTCTCTGTGGTTCATCATGACCCATTTTAATCTCCTCTAAAATTACTTTTTTCTCTTTCTCAAACTTATCTTCCTTAAAAATAGGATTCTTCAGCATATCAATCAAAATATCTATCCCGGAAAACATATGCTCGCTTGGAAGTTTAAACCAAAAGCTAGTCACCTCGTTTGCAGTAAAAGCGTTTAAAACTCCTCCTTTCTTCTCAATTTCTCTGGAAATGTCTTCATGGCTTCTCGTCTTAGTTCCTGTGAAAACAAGATGCTCCATAAAATGTGCAATTCCTTTTATTTTGCTTTCTTCAAAAGCTGCTCCAAATTTATTGCTTATACTAAACGCAACAACAGGAATCTCTCTTTTCTCCATAATCACAGTCACCCCATTCTTAAGCTTCTTTCTCATAAACTTCATTAATCAACTCAGAAAGAAAGGTTAATAAATATTGATATTGAACAATTACAATGGTTACTGTAAAAAAAATTAATTTTCTACATTTAATATGCGGATTAATTTTCTTAGCTGTCTCTATTTTTCTTCTCTTGAAATTCCATCAGAACTTCCGCTATCTTCTTGAATCAACTTTAAACATTGCTTCTTTGATAAAATTTATTATGTTCCTTTTATCTGCATTATTCGGAGTTTCATATATTTATTATGGACTTAATTCAAACGAAATAGATAAAAAAACCAATGCCTCTCTAATTATATTGCTCTTCTCCGTTATAATAAGTTTGTCTCTAAAATTTGTTTCTCTCTATTATCCTTCTCAGACAATAATTCTCTTGTCATTCTATATCTTAGCAGTTGGAATTATTTCTTCTCTTATCTTGCTTCTTCTCCCCATATATAAAAATTTCAATTAACATTAATCAATTTACTTCTCTCCAAACTTTTTCTCAAAAAAATCAAATGCTCTTCTTTTAATAAAAGGCAGATATATCAATGAACTGTAATGCCCTGCAAAATAAACATCCGTCTCTGGACTTCCCATTGCCTCTCGTAATTCAAGGCCTTTCTCATAAGGAACAATCTTGTCTTTCGAAGCTAAAACCAAAAAAACTTTTTCAGAATCAACATACTGCGCATATTCCAAAGGATCAAACTTAATGTTTTCTCTTAAGAAATTTTCTCCTCCTTCTAAACTAACCCTGCGTTTTTCAAGCCTTTTATCTCTCTCCCTCGCAAGTCCTTTTTCCGTAGTGTGCGCCAAAATATAAGGTATGTCTCCTCCGCAAAGCCCTAAATAAGCAGCCTTGACTCTTTTCTCAAATGGAAGAAACAACGCCCCTTTCATCGCTCCAAAGCTAATTCCAAGAACACCTATTTTATTCTCATCGACTTCTTTTTGATTAGTCAACCAATCAACCACTCTTTTGTTGTCTGAAACACTCTGTTTTAACACTCCATCAATATCTTCAATTCTTTTTATTTCGTCTTTTAATGACTTTCTATGTACTAAAGAGCACAAATATCCTTTCTTGGTAAAATATCTAGCAAAATTTTCTTCAATAGGATAATTTTCTCCCCCCATAATAGGCAAAATAATCATTACTGGCTTTTTCCCATTTCTTTGTAAAGGAGTATAATAATCAAAACTGACTTGAGAATATTGTAAATTATCAAGTGGAAAAGATTCAGGAAGTTTTATTCTCTCAACAAAATAATTAGAATCTCTTTTTATCTCTTTCCTCTCTGATTCAAACACAAATTCTTTTCTGTAATAGTTATGATTAAAATCAGATAGAACATCTACTGGCAATTCTTTAGTATCTCGCGTATTTTTATAATAGGGATAATGCACACAACCAAAACTTAAAGATGCTACGCCCATAATCCCGGCAAGCCAATTTTTCCAATACATACCTTTAACTTTCTTTGTTTAGTATATAAAAATTATGTCTCTAGAAAATACTATTTTACTTGCTCTTCGCTTTTCTCTTTGAATTTCTCACTAATTCCCTTTTTGGATCTTTTCCCCTAGTAACTTTTTCAGCAGAAATTTCTACAGGAGGCGCATTATGTGTTTTTCCACTTATGCTTCCAGGAACAACAAAAACACTCTGTCCATCTAGAGATGCATTTTGAATTTTAATCTCGCTAAGTGTTCCAAATGTTCTATTTCCTGATGTTTCATAAATTCTTATATATCGTGCAGGAATCTCTCTAAAATTAAATTGCTTCCTCTCTCCTCCAGGCATGCTTATATCTAAAATCTTTCTCCACTTTTCTCCATCATCTGAACTTTGTATAGTTGCATTTATTGGTCCATAGTTGCTAAAAATATAAGTTTCAATTCCTTTTACACATCTCTTCTTCTCTAAATCAAAGCTAATCCATTGTGGCAAACCTTCTTCTTTGCTCTTCCAATGTGTTCTTGCATCATTATCAATCGCTTTATTAACACTGTAACTTGCGCTTTCAACACTGCTCGCCGCAGCATTATTCGGAATACTCCATTCATATCCTCTGCATCCTGCACTTACTAAAGGAAAAAACAGAAAAATAGTAAATATCAAAAAAATATGTGTTATTCTCATCATTTTTTACTATTAATAATATGTTTAAATATTCTATTGTCTCAGACAATATATGCCAATCAATGCGGGATACAAATATATTAACGCAGAAAAATTGTATCTTAATGCTAAAACATTAGAAGAAAAAATCAATGCATTAGAAGAAATGATTCGTACAGCCCCAAAGCATAAGGGCTCTGAGAATCTTCTTGCTGGCCTAAAACTTCGTCTGAAAAAACTTAGAGAACAGCAGGAAAAATCAAAAAAAATAGGAAAATCATCTCAAAAAGGCATTAGAAAAGAAGGTTTCCAATGCGTTCTCCTTGGACTGCCAAATTCTGGAAAGTCTTCTCTTCTTGCAAAACTGACAAATGCAAAGCCAAAAATATCTGGAAATCCTTTCACAACAAAACAGCCTGAAATAGGAACACTTGATTATGAAAGCATTAAAGCACAAATAGTTGATTTGCCAAGTATTGGCTCCGAATTTTTTGACAACGGCATTATTCACACAGCAGACTTTCTTTTATTAGTTATAGAAAAATTAGAAGACTTAAATAAAATAATTCCATTAATATCTAAATCGCAGGGTAAAACTTTAATAGTGATAAATAAATCAGATTTGCTGACATATGTAGAGCTTAGAAAACTTCAGGACAAAATAAATTCAAAACGCCTCAATGCCATTCCTATTTCGTGTTACAACAACTATAACATTGACAAATTAAAAGAATATATTTTGCATTCAATGTCAGTTAATCGTGTTTACACAAAAGAGCCGCATAAGTCCGCTTCATCAATTCCAGTTATTCTTCCTTCTGGCTCTTCAGTCAAAGATGTCGCAGAATCAATACTCAAGGGTTTTTCTCAAAGAGTTAAAGAAACTCGCCTTACTGGTCCATCAAGCAAATTCTCAAATCAAAAAGTAGGCCTTTCGCATATTCTAAAAGACAAAGACATTGTAGAATTTCATACTAAATAGATGACAACCAAAATAATATTTAAAAAAGAAAAACGTATATATTGGTTATCCCTCTTAATAGTATGCTTACAATCATTAATCCATCGGCAGAATTTATTCAAAATCAGGAATACAAAACATATTTGGATTATAAAATAACTATCTTCTAGATTTTACTTAATTTCTTTCTTATAGGAGCAATAATTTTCTCAAGTTCTTCAACAACACAATTCTTCAAATCCATTGGATGCAATTTCCCAGAAGCATAGCTCTTTTCAAGCTCATCGTAATTTTTAAAAAATAATTTTCCTCCGAATTTTGCAGCTCTTTCTATCTTCAAAACATTAACTTTAGGAAAAATAATTAGTTTGGTAATTTGCAAAATTGGGTTATCTTTTATTTCTCCTTGTGGACAATAAGCTATATTTATTGTCTTTTTAATTTCATCATAAGAATCAACAACGCTTATTCCGCTGCCTTCTGCACTCTTGCTCATTTTTTGCCCAGGTCCTTTTAATGAGGTAATTAAAGGTGTATGTACTGCAATAAAATTATAATCTATAGTCTTTGCGCTGTCTTTTCCAATCATGTGCACTTTTCTCTGCTCCATTCCTCCCAATGCAACATCAACTCCTAAATGTTTTATATCTGCAACTTGCATTAATGGATACCACAATTGAGAAATTGTTGCATTTTCAATATCGCGTGCGATTTCTTGCATACTTCTTAATCCCCTATTTATAGAAGAATGTTGTGCAAGTTTCATTACATCTAGCTGATACTCTTTCTTAAACTGAAAATCGCTTCCTAAAACTATTTCTGCTTTAATTCCAATTGCATTAATTGTTTTTCTCCAATTCTCAACCTCTTTTTTTATTTTATCTTCTTCTCCTTTTCTATTTAACATTGCATGAACATCTGCCAAAAGAACCTTGACTTTAAACCCTGTTTTTGCAAAATCTATTAATTTGATTATTGTAACAAAATGCCCCAGATGCAATGCTCCGTTTGGCTCATATCCGCAATAAACAACTGGTTTCTTACTTTTCTTTAATAAATTAATAATCTCTTCATCTGTAATAATTTCAGAAACATTTCTTTTTATTAATTCTAATTTCTCACTAATATTCATCACCCATTAAAGCGAAAGATTAATTTAAACCTTTCTTCTCTTAAATTTATGAAAATCATCTCATTATTATTATCTTTAATAGGCATTTCAATTCTCTTGCTCCTGTTATTTCTCCCTCCAAAACACATTTCTTCTTTAGAAGAATTATCAAAACTAAAAGAAAACCAAAAAACATCTGTTTCAGGAAAAGTAATTAATGAAAGGTTATTAGAAAAATCCACTATCCTTAAACTAGATAATAATATAGAGCTCCTCTGTGATTGTCCAAAAAATATAAAATATAAAGGAAAAAACATAACGGCAGTAGGAATAAAAGATTCTTTCTTAAATAAAGATAAAATTATTGTCCTGAAACTAAAATATGATAATTGAAATTCTTCTTGCTCTAATCGTAGGCATCCTTGCAGGATGTTTCACAGGCCTCATGCCTGGAATTCATATAAACCTTATTGCGTCTCTTCTTTTAGTGTCCTTGGGTTTTTTATCCGGAATTCCTCCAATAGCTCTCGCAGTCTTCATAGTTTCCATGTCAATCACTCATACATTTATTGATTTTATTCCGTCAATTTTCCTAGGAGCTCCAGAAGAAGACACTTTCCTATCAATTCTCCCAGGCCACAAAATGCTAAAACAAGGACATGGCTTCCAAGCAGTTGTTTTCACTCTTTATGGCTCTCTGTTCGCTCTCCCAATAATTATTATTTTTACACCTCTTTTTATTTTCTTTCTTCCTAATTTATTCAACTACATAAAATTATCCATCCCTTTTATTTTGCTCTTCATCTCTACTTATTCCATTCTCAGAGAAAAAAATATTCTGCTTTCTCTGATAGTTTTCCTGCTTTCAGGATTTCTTGGTTTCGCATCTTTCAATCTTCCAATTAAAGACCCCCTGCTTCCTCTTTTGTCAGGCTTATTTGGATTCTCTTCATTAATAATCTCCCTAAAAAACAAAACAAAAATAAAAAAACAAATCATTTCCCCAATTTCAAAAATAAGAATGAAAAAATCTGAATTCCTAAAAGCCTTGTCTGCCTCATTATTCTCTGCTCCTCTCTGCTCTTTCCTCCCAGGAATCAGCTCAGGTCACGCAGCATTAATTGGCTCAGAAATTATTCCGCAAAAAAACAAAGGCTTCCTTTTTTTAACGGGCTCTATAAATACAATTATAATGGCATTATCCTTTGTAACGCTCTATTCAATAAAAAAATCACGTTCTGGCTCAGCAGTAGCTATTCAAGAAATACTAAATCAAGTTACACTACAACATCTGGTAATAATAATCTCTTCTTCTATTATAGCTGGAATAATTTCTTTCTTCATAGGAATCAAATTAGCAAGATTATTTGCATTATATCTAAATAAAATCAACTATAAAAAACTAACAATTTTTGTTATGCTGTTTCTTTTGGCTATAAACATAATATTTTCAAATTTTCTTGGTGTTCTAATCTTTATTACATCGTCTGCCTTAGGCATTTTCACAATTCTCTCCAATTCAAGAAGAATAAATATGATGGGTGCTCTTATAATTCCAGTCATCATTTATTATTTAACATTCCCCTGATAAAACATATAAGCACATGCACCTAAAGCAGCTCCAGCAACTACCCAAGGCATAATTTCTATTCTACATATATCATATAAAACTCTCCTCCCAAGAGGGATTCTCTTTAAATCATAGATATTTCTACATATTTTGTTTTCGTTCTCTTCTTTAGCAATTACTGTATCTTCTAAAACCATTTCTCAAGATTATCTTATATTTCATGTGCTTTCCAGTATAATAATCTTTATATAAAAAATACTTTTCAAAGAGCACATGATAAACGAGATTGAAGGGATAACTTTCTCTCCAGAATTGGAAAAAAGAATAAAAGAAATGCCAGTAGATATAGTAGACAGAGAAGGAAAATTCCCTAAGGTTGTAATTGTGTCACAAATGCGTCGGCATTATGAAGGATATGTAAAGGATAAAAAAGAATGGGAAGCAAAAGCAAGAGATACAACCGTTTCGATACTATCAGGCATTTATTCCAATCCAATGTCCACCTATATATGCTATGAATATAAACAAAACAATAGAAAATTAACTCTAAGTCTGTCTATTTACCAAGACGAGCAACAATATAACTTGCGTAGTAGAGAGATAGTACAACAATATGACTTAAGTAAAAGATGGATGGTAAAAAGAAACAGCTAAAACCACTTTTCAAGCGCCTCTTGCTTTTCTTTCTCTTTTCCAAAAATACTTTGTATATACATTTCAGTAAGCTCGAGGCTCTCCAATAAATAAGGGCTGGCTTTATATTTTCTAGCCAGCTCAAGAGCAGGCCCCATATATTTTAAGACGCTTCCCTCAGATACTGTAAATATAATTTTTCCTTTGCACTTGGTGCATTTTCCTGTTAAAGGCGGCCTCCTATACTTGCTGTTGCATCCAACGCACCTAAAAACCTGTTGTGAAAATTTTCTTAAATTTCCCCTAATATCTCTTATAAAATGTCTTTCAATAATAAGCCTAGCAACATCCTGCACATCAACTGCTCTTATCTTAGTGCAAAGTTCCATCATAGCACTTACTTTTTCCTGCATTGTTGGAATTGTCTTATAAATTGAACATTGTGGAGCTTCATTTATATTACTTGTTTCATAAGAATAACCTAAATCATAAAACTCTTTTTCGCTTCCTAATCTGTCTCTGACCTGTTCCATCTTAATTTCGTTTGGGTGGGCATGTTTCTCAGCTAAAGCATATAATTCAAGAGGTATTTTTTTGGAAACATCAAAATCAAAAATCATGTCGTCTATTTCGTTTATTTTTATCTTCATGTTTAATACCAATGGAGCATCTTGCGTTCCTCCTCTGTGAGATGGTAAAAATTTCCTTGAAAAGTTCAAAAGTAAATCCATTAGAAGTATCGCTGCTGCTTCATCGCCATCGCAATCTCTCCTCATAGCTGCATGTATGTAAGGAGAAGCAAGCATTGCTTGAATTTTTGAAAAACCAATTATTCTTCCAACAACGCTGGAAGCGGTGTGTGGCGCTATACATGCAAGCAATTCTCCAATAATATCTTCCTTTTTCTGCATATTAAAAAATCTTTCAAGCCCATATAATCTTTCAAACTCTTCATCTATAAACTTGCTAATATTGAAAAAAACGCTGTCTGCTTTTTCATCCAAGGAAGCAGGACATGCAGGCAAAATTATGTCATGTGGGAATATTTCTAATATTTGATCTTCTCTTTTTAATTCTTCTCCCTTAACATCTTTTTGGTAGCCCAATTCCTTTAATTTATCTATGCTTGTTCCTATCTCACATGGTTTAAAATGTGTTATGGGCATTTCAGTCATGTCATATCTTATTGTTCCATCTTTATTTACATTTAAATTATATTTTGCTCTTAATAGTCCTTTAACAAGATTTTCACAGTTATGGTCTTTGCTGCTTGTTCCCCTTACACCCTTAACAACTATTGGTATATCTTCATCTCTCAATCCTGCTTTCTTTTTCGCAACTTCATAATATTGCGAAATGTCTATCTTTTTCTCCTTAAATCCAAAATTATTTGTATGATCTTTACATCTTTCAATATAAAATTTATCACAGTCAGCACAATAAATAGTTTTCATGCATGTGGTTTCACATTTTTCGCATTTTGGATAAATAGTATCTCTAGAGCACTCTTTGCAGAAATAATTTGGAAACTCAGCCCTTACCCCTCCAACTAAAATTGCTGCCTGAAAGCTCCTTAATCTTCCTCCTTCTTCTCCAACAGGAAACAAAACATGTGGACTTCCAACCATTTTTCTTAGTTTTGCTTTTTCAGGCCTCCCCATTCTCGCCCCTATAAATGTCCCTGACTTGTCTTTCACAATTGCACCGCACATTTCATTTATAATCTCAAGCACAGACTTCTTTTCTAATTTCTTCATATTATTAAACTGTTCTTCTATGTTTTCTTTCCAGTCTACTCCAAGATTAAATAATAATGTTTTGCTGTCTTTATTGTTTAAAACAACGTTTTCTATTGAAACTTTATGTTCACATCCTATTAGTTCAAGCGCTCTCTTGCCTTTTGAAAATCTGTCCTTATCTGTTTGTGAATACGGCAGAATCAGATTTTTCTCCATAATTTTTCCTCTTGCAAGCCAATCAACTAATCCTAAAAAATCATCATAATTTATTTCGTTCCAATAATAAATATATTTAGGATGTAATGGAACTTTCATCTTTTCTGATAATTTCACTGCTTCCTCAAAATTAGGATAAATCTCGCTTTTTTGTCCTTGGCTTTCAACTTCTTCAATCCATTGCTGCTCAATATACCCTTGTCTTTCCAGTGGATGATTCCTGTTCAAAAAATCTCCATAAGGAACAAGAATATCCCCAAGATAAATAATTTCCGTAGTTTTAGAATAAAATAATTTTGCTTCTTCATAGCTTTGTAATTGTTTAACGCTTCCATCAAAAAGTTTTACTATAGGGCCTTCTATGCTGTCACATGCTGAAACAGTGCATCCTTTTGTAGGCTTCTCTATCTTTAACTGTGTTCCAACAGCAATAAAATTTTCTGTAATGCCCATTGTAGCAGGATGGAGTGCGAGTGTCGAATATCCGCTGTTTCTGCATCTCCCATATCTTAGCCTAAATCCTCCTGATTCAGAAGGATGTGAAAAAACAGGCCTTCCTGCTACCAAATCCTGAATATATGTTGCGCCAGTCCCTGCGCCTTCTTTCTTCTCTTTTATTTTTTTTTGCAAAGCGACGAAATCTCCAAGCCAGTCCCATCCTGAAAGCTTAAACCCTTTTCTCTTCAGTTTTATAACTCTCGCAAATATTTTTGGGGCTTTTTGAGCTACTCCTTCTCCAATCACTAATGCAAACCCACTTCTTATGAAATTAGTCTCTACTCTTGGCAAATCTTTATAATTGTAAACTTCTTTATCTTCACTCGGATCTCCAGTAAGTTGGACAGGCAGTTTTCTCATAATAAAGTCTATTTCCTTTTCAGAAGGCAAATATTGTAAATTTGTAATTCTCTCGTGATATTCGTGGCATTCTTGAATTCCTCTTTTTATTTCTTCTTCATTTGGATCATATAGGTCATACCCAAAAATCTCTCTTAGGTAATCAACTATAACAAGAGAAAACGCTGCTTCGCTTCCTCCAGCAGACCTTATTGGTCCTGAATAATATGCTGCAAGAAAATCTCCTCCTTTCGCCGTCTTTTTTATTTTTAATTGTATAAATCCTTCAATTGGAGAAGAAACATATCCTAAAGTCAAATAAGCTATTCCTATCCTAATTCCTGCCTCCATTGCCTCTAAATGGCTTGTAAACTTACAGTATTTTTCTCTTGCAATTTCCTCCGCCATAATTAAAGCTACTGCAGGATCAAGTGAGCCGTGCTCTTTTTCTAAACTTAAAATTCTGTCAGCTATTTTTTTATCATATATTTGGGGATATAAAACAGAAACTAATCCTATAACTCTCTCTGCAAGAGAACTTGCAAGAGGCACTTCTACTTCACAAATAGGGTCGTATCCTTTTTCTCTTGCTTTTTTTGCAGCATCATAATTTTTCTTTACATCCTTCTCTATTTTAATAAAATATTCTTCAATATTCATCGTTTATCTCCTCCTGTACTCCAAAATCAAATATTTTCAATTCTCTGTTTCTCAAATTTAAGACTGGAACTTTTGCAGGATCAGGGATGTTTCCTACTTTTTCCTCAAATGGTGTTCTAGCTTGCCAGCAGCTGCCCGTAATTATAAGAACTCCATTATAATTTTCTATATCTAATCTGTGCACTTCCCCCGTGCATAAAACATCTGGCACTTCAGATATTACTAGTGGATCTCTTTCTGCATTTGGAATATATAAAACAGAAGAATGTGTTGGAGCCAGATGTCTTCTTTTTAGCATGTGGCACACTGCTTTTGCTGGACGACTGTGCGCTTTCATTTCTCTAAGTTCAGGCACTTCACTTATAAAATTATGAATATTCGCTCCATGATACATTAGAAACCTGAATTCTTTTTTCCCCTCGTATAGTTTAACCATTGTCGGGTTCGTAACAAGAACAAGATTTTCAATTTCATACAAAGAAGCAGCATATTTTTTATCTATGATTGGCTGTGGCTCAGCTACTCTTGTTGCATCGTGCTGTCCAGGACACATAAAAATTGTTATGTGTTTTGGTATTTTTTTTATGTAATTGGCAAGAAGATCGTACTGCTCCTTAATGCTTTTTATTGCTAGAAAATTCTCTTGTCCGGGAAATATTCCGACTCCATCTACATTGTCTCCTAAAAAAAAAAGATATTTTATTTTTTTAGCGCACTCATCCTCGCTATTTATCCATTCTAAAAACTTTTGAAAGCTCCTTGAAAGGTGCCTGTCGCTACCGCAATGTACATCAGATAAAAAAGCAACGCATATGTCCTCATCAAATTTTGTCTTTTCATATATATGTGAATCTGGAAAATAAATATTATTGGTAAAAAGCAAATCCCTATTTCCTGAAGCCTTTACAGCAACTACCTCATCAAGTTGTAATTCCTGTGCCTTAGAAAAAGTTTCTCTATTTTCTTGTTTTACTAAAATGCTTATCTCTCCAGTCAAATCTTCTAAAATAATTATTATGTTTTTGTTCTTTGTGGTTCTTTTCTCCTTAACCAACCCTATAATGCTTAAATTCTGCCTTGCGGAATTTATTTTATTTATTGATATCAAATTCGATAAATCTGCTCTCTGCATCAAAATCCTTTGAAGTTGTTGGTATCTAGATTTTAAATTTTCTGTAAAATCCGAAACTTCTATTTTTTTTTCTATTTTTGTATCTGCATAAAATATCTTAAATTTTGAATTTCTCTCTTCTTTCTTTTCTATTGTCTCTTTTTTCCCATATATTTCCAAATTCAACCCAAGTCTGACAAAAATCTCTTCGGCTGAATTTTTGCTCTCTTCATTAAATTTATTAGTTATTTTCCTAAGTTGTTCGTAATTTTTGTTTAAAACAGCTTTAGTTATTATTTTCTCACTGGAATGCCTCTCAACCAAACCCAAAAAATCCTGTGCCGCTTTTATATCTCTAAAATTACTGATTAAATCAAATACTTCTTTTTCCAATAGTAGTCCTTTTTCCTTGATTGTTTTTAAAATTTCTTCATTCATATGTATAATGATTTGTCTATTATTTCTCTTGCTTTGTTTTTTATGTTTGAGGAAAGCATGAGCTTTATTTCTCTTGTCCTTCCTTGTCTTCCTTTGCTTATTACTCTAGTATTTATTATTCCAAACATATCTAATTCAGCTAATATGTCTGAAACTCTTCTTTGTGTTAATATGTCGTTTTTTGTTATCTTGCATGCCTCTTGGTATGATGAATATACGTCTCCTGTAAAAATACCGTCTTCGCTGTTTTTTTGTGTGAGAGAAATTATTGCAGACAGAACCAATTGAAATTGTCTTGGAGAACCCTCTATCGTATCAAGAATCTTATCTCTCTCTATTTTTTGATTTGCTGAATCTATATGCTCTAAAAGTATTTTATCTTTGTTTTCTCTTTCTGCTATTTCTCCTGCCACCCTTAATAAATCAAGAGCTCTCCGCGCGTCTCCATGTTCGCGCGCTGCATACGCCGCACATTTTGCAATCACTCCTTCCTCTAAAACTCCTTCCTTAAAAGCCTTTTCAGCTCTTTTTCTTAAAATATCTTGTAATTGAAGTGCGTGGTATGCGGGGAAAACTATTTCCTCCTCCCCTAATGAGCTTCTAACTCTCGGATCAAGATGATCCATAAAAGTAAGGCTATTGCTTATTCCTATAAGGCTTATTTGTGCATTTTTTAATGAAGAATTTAATCTAGTAAGTGTATAAAGAAAATTGTCATCTATTTTTTTTATTGCTTGGTCAATCTCGTCAAGAACAATTATTATAATTTGTCTCTTCCGGTCTATCAATTCTATAAATTTCTCATATACCTGGTCTGTTGGAAGTCCTGTTGCAGGCACTTTCCCACCTAGTTCATTTATCATTTCTGCTACAATTCTATATTCTGTATCAGCTACTTTCTTTAATTTACAATTTATATATATAAATTTCAAATGTTCTTCTCCTACTTCTTTTAACTTTTGAATTATTTTGTGGCAGACATAATGTACGCTCAATGTTTTGCCGCATCCTGTATTCCCAAAAACAAATAAATTACTTGCTCTTTCTCCTCTTAGCGCAGGCGCAAGAATTGAAGCAATTGCGCTTATTTGCTCGTCTCTATGGGTGATATTATTCGGGCTATAATTCGACTGTAACACCGACTTATTATTAAATAAATTATTATTAATAAAAGAACTAAATATTTTATCTAAATTATCCATTTTTACCTCTTTATATTTTAAATCTGATCAATCCCAATTATAAATTTATCTATTGTCTGGCCTCTATTTCCTATGGAAAAACGAAAATATAAAGAAAAAATCTCCTAACTTTAATATATTGTAAAAAAACCATTACACCATGGTTTCCACTCCAAACACATACTAAATAAATATTACAACGAACTATATTTTTATAAATATTATAACAAACAAACTATATTATAAACATTAACGCGTATTATATTATATCCTATAATCTAATAATTACATAAGCTATATTGTATTATTTACTTTATAATATAATAATTATAATATAATATAATATATAATATAAATCTTTTTAAATAAATTTTAAAAACAATAAACTCTCTATTTCTTTATAAATCTATCTCAAACTTCCACTAGAAACAATAGGGTCTCAACATTCGTTCCTTTATAAAAGTAAAAAAATTTGTAGAAAAGTTTATATATAATCCATATTTTAGCCACACATGGCCATAGATAAAAGACCATTAAAAGACATCATAGGAAAACTCGTAGTTACTAAAGAGGGCAGGAGGTTAGGAATAGTAAAAGACATATCCTTCGAAACCAAAACAGGGGAACTTATCCAATTAATCATCAAAGACGCCACCACATACACGAGGAATATCAATCTCGAGCTTTCCCCAAAAAAAGAAGTCCTCATCCCATATAATACAATAATTGCAATCGAAGATTTTGTAGTAGTATCGGAAGAAGACCTAACCTAACTTTTAACACAAAATGAAAATAATAGGATTTAATCTTACAAAAATATCAGCAGATCGCATGGATGAATTTAAATCACATTTTTCAATAAATACAACCATAGAATTTACAGAAATTGAGAAAACAAAAACAGACATAATCCCAAACACAGACACAATAAAAATAGATTTCAAATATTCTATCTCTTATTTAGAAAATGAGAAAAAGACAGTCAAACAAGGGGAAATTCTTTTCCAAGGCTTTCTTCTTCTCGCCACAGAAAAAGAAGAAACACGAGATATTATTAAGTCCTGGAAGAAAAAAGAGCTGACAGGCACAGTAAAGGTTCCTCTTTTCAACTTTATCCTAAGAAAATGCACCGGAAAAGCAATGTCTTTAGAAGAGGACATTAATATCCCCCACCATCTCGCCATACCACAAGCAGAACTTAAAAAAGATTAACTTATCTTTCCCAATTCCCCAAAATCCAAAACACTTTTTTCTCCAATAGCTAACACATTAAACTTTTTCCAATTAAATCCAAATATTTTTTTCCTTATTATTTCCCGAACATCAAGTCCGCCTCCAACATCAGCAAAACTAGGCAAGATAATTATTTTCTTTCCCTTATAATTCCCCTCTAAAAAACATTTATATTTTTCACTTTTCACTCCCCCTCGCAACTCCACAATAGGATGTAAATGCGCCATTATAACAACACCAACTTTCTCGCCCAACATTTCTTTAATTTCTTGATCTCCATGCATAAAAAAACATCCCTCTCCAAAATAACTTTCTTTAATTTCCAATCCTCTCCTTTTAGTTATATTTAATAAATAATTATCATGATTTCCTCTAATAACAACAATCTCCCCACATTTTCCCCCTAAATAATCAAAAAACCGCCCCAATTCCTCTCTTTCATTTATACTTAATTCAGAAAAACCATGTTTCAAATCACCAAGTAAAACAATTTTACTTATTCCCCTCCCAACTTTCAAGAAAATTTCATCAAATTCTTCAATCATTTCAAGAAATCTCTTCTCTTCTATCTCAACCCCACCTATTTTTAATCTCTCAGCATATCCAAAATGCAAATCCCCCACAACTAAAATTCTTTCTTTTCCTCCATCAATAAGCACACATTTCCCAATATAATTTATCTTTACCATATAAACAATATTAATAACACCTAATTAAGCTTTTTCACCACTTCCCAAGATAACAACCAAGAAATAGATTTATAAATTCCCAAACACTTGAAAAAGCATGATATCCCAAAAGTTCAAAAATTGTTTTATTGGATGTACGCTATTGACTACACTTACACTATCAATAAGTATAGGCATGTACCCCATCCTAAAGGCCAAGGACATAACACCTCAAAAACCTAAACCAAAAGATATTGATGCAATTGTCCAGCAAACAATCGCTCTTTCAGCAGGCGAGGATAAAATATGGTCTTTACAAGAGCAGCGCGAATTCCTTAATGAAACACCTCTCAAAGACAAAATTCTTCCAGAAGGCGCAGGGATTTATCTCATTCCTAACTATCTAAACCGCGTAAATATTTACTTAGGGGCAAGCAGAGGAGACAACAGCAAAGAAAACTATCTCGGAAGCATAAACCGTTTAACATTAGAAAACTACATCACGAAAAACACTACACAACAAACTCATTCAGAAGAAAGATAAAATTCTTTCACTACTTTCCTAACACTGTTTTCTCACTATACTATCTTCTTTAGTTTTTTCTTGAGTTCAGGAAGGTCTTTCTTTATGATTTCCCAAACAATGGCAAGGTTAACTCCGAAGTAATTATGAATAACCTTGTCTCTTGTCCCTGCAATTTTATTCCATTCAATTTCACTATTCTTCTCTCTAAATTCTTTTGAAAGATTTTTGACTGCCTCACCAATAATTTCAAGCCTTCTTATATTAGCATCTCGTGCGTCTTTATTTGCTACGAATTCCTCTTTTGACAAATCCCCTATAGATTCTTCTATATCTTCAATAGCTTCAAGCATGTGCTGAATATAGGGTACATCACTATGTTTTGTCATAATACCCTCTGCTCATCTTCCATTATCGACTTTTTTAAATAAGGGCTTATTCCATCATATGTTAGAACATCAACTTTTTTCCCAAGAGACTTTTCTAAATCTAGAGATAGAGCGACAAAAGCAAGACCCATTCCCTTAGGCGGCTCAATAAGAATATCAACATCACTGCCTTCTTTGTTCTCTCCCCGCGCATAACTGCCAAAGATGCCGGCTCTTTTAACACGATATCTTTTAAGTACAGAAATAATTTTATCTTTTATTACAGCAATACTCTTCTTACTTTTGTCTAAACGAAGCGTAGCGTCCACTCTGCTTTCTTTATCCTTCAGACTTTCGGGTGAAAGATTTTTTCCTAAGTAATATCTTCTTTTCACAACCTTTCTCCCTTTTCTTAGAGAGATTGCTCTATAGTAATATTTATTGTTGTTCCTGACTTTTATTTCTCTATAAGGCATACTTTTTGTACGTCTACAAAATATATAAATCTTTCTATGTGGCCCCTCAATCTTTTCATCAACTAAATATACTATCAAACCATCCTAACTATTCTTTTTACTATCAATCACTTTCAAATGCAGTTCATGCATTCTCTTTAAGAAACTCGCCCTATCTTCCATTTTAATCAAGTCCGAGCGCCCCTGTATTATTAAATTTACACCAAACGGCGACACCAACAGCGTTCTTATTCGCTTTACTTTAACTTTTCCTTCTTCAATCCATTTCAAAACTTTCTCCGCATTCCCAATATCCATCACATCTTCCAAAACCTCGCGCCTCGCCTCGCGCAGTATAGGAAACACATTGCTTATCTTTCTCACAGCAGCCAGCAAAAATCCTGAATGCACTTGCTGTTTTCCCACACTTTTCTCTCTTCCCTTATAGTTTCTCAAAATCATCAGGCTTCTCGCAGCACAATGTCTAAATCTTCTCTGCAAAATCTCTGTCTTTTCAATTGCCTCTGCTAAGACGCTCCTCAATTCTTTGCTTTTTATCAAAGAAATTATTCTATCCTCATCCAGTTTCTCTCCAGCAATAAAAAAACCATGATCTCCAACTCCTATCTCAACATCCCTATACCTTAATCTTGCAGCAGAAAAAGCATAAGCTCTCGCCAGCGCCTCATTAACTCTTCTCCCATAACAGCTGTGGAAAACCAAATACTCCTTCTCCTCTTTAAACTTCTCAATTATTAGTTTATTTTCATCAGGAACCTCAGCAAACTCTTTCTGCTCACTAAAATAATCATAAATTTCTTCTCCTACTTCTTTTTTACAATATAAATGCTCCGCAATAAACTCAATACATTTATTTTTATCATCTAATCTTTCATTTACAAGCTTCCTGAACCTCCCTATTTCCAGTGCAACTTCAAAATTTAACGGCAGCATCTCTGAAAACCAGGAAGGAATTGTAGGATTTTTAGTTACTCCTGATTTAACATAAGCTTTCATTCCTCTTGAAAATAAAAACTGGTATTTCGCTCCTCCCAAAACAAAGATATCTCCTCTTTTCATCTTTTCTAGAAATCCTTCATCAATCTTACCCACAATATTTCCCTTTTCCCCCCCGCTTTGTACAACCACATTGATAAACCCCTCTTCAGGAATAGTCCCTATGTTCGTCATATAAATCACTCTAGCCAATTTGCCTCTTTTCCCAATCTTTTTCTCTTTTTCATTATACCAAATCTTTGCATAAACATGTCTATGCTCTAATGCATATTCTCCAGCCAAATAACTAACAATATCAAGAAAATCCTCTCTGCCTAAATTCTCATAACAATAGCTCTTCCTTATTGTAACAAGCATTTCATCAACATCCCATATTTTGCTTATAGCCATTCCATAAATCTGTTGAGCCAATACATCCAGGCAGTTCTTTGGAATTTCAGCTCTGTCAATCTTATTTTCAATTATCCCCTTCATTAACACCCCACACTCAACCAAATCATCCCTATCAAGAACAATAAAAACACCCCTAGGATTTTCATGGAGTTTATGCCCTGCTCTTCCAATTCTTTGCAGCGCCCTTGCAACACTTTTCGGACTTCTCAATAATACAACCAAGTCAATACTTCCTATATCAATTCCCAATTCAAGCGAGGTGCTGCTTACAACAACCTTCAATTCTCCATTTCTCAATCTATTCTCAATCTCAAACCTCTTTTCCTTGCTCATGCTGCTATGATGTGCCCCTATTAAGCCAGCATATTTTTTTGGAAAATGCAGATCTAAATAATGAATAATCCTTTCAGTAGCTGCTCTGGTATTTGTAAATATCAAAGTTGTCCTGTTTTTTTCAATTAATTCATCAAGTAAATAATAAAGTTTCTTCTGGCTCTCAACATTCTCTGCTTCAAGAATGCTTTCTCCAGGATAATCAAGCCCAATTTCAATTTTTTTATTTAATTTAACATTAGCAATTAGGCAATCCCTTCCCTTACCCACTAAAAAACGAGCTATTTCTTCTAAGGGAGAAATTGTTGCACTTAAGCCAATTCTAACAGGCTCTATAACACTAAAATTGCACAGTCTTTCCAGAGTCAAACTCAAATAAACTCCCCTCTTATTAGTCAATGCATGAATCTCATCAATCATAATAAATTCCAAGGCCTTAATGCCCTCCACAAACTTGCTGGTTGTAAGTACAATAGCAAGACTTTCAGGAGTTGTAACATAAATATGTGGTATATTCTTGGCTTGTTTTACTCTTTCCTTTGTATCAGTATCTCCTGTTCTTAATCCAACTCTGATTTCCTGCATTTCAATCTCTTTTTTCTTTGCCAATTCCTTTATTTCTTTCAAAGGTTCTACTAAATTAACATAAATATCTCCAGACAGAGCTTTTAGAGGAGAGCAGTAACAAGCATATATTTTATTCTCCAGTTCTTTCCTCAAAGCCAATTCAACTAAATAATTAATAACCCCCAAAAAAGCAGTCAATGTCTTAGTTCCTCCAGTAGGAGCACTAATTAATATGTTTTTTCTATCATTTATTTGCTTCACCCCATACAACTGCGTCAACGAAAACTCCTCAAAGCGCGAAAAAAACCACTCACGAACAAGAGGGTGAAGTATATCTTTGATTTCACTTATTCCATTCGGCTTTTTCAGATACTTTATTTCATCCATATTATTTTCTCCCGAACAATCTCTACAAAGAACTAGTTATTTAATTCTTTACATTCACTCTTCAGTCGCAGGAATAATCATTCCCACCACCCTCATCTTTATATATTATTCTTCTCTTTCTTCTTCATGCCAACTATCTCACAATCCAAAAAAGACAAAGTATCAGAGCAAATCCTTCATTATTTATTCTCAACTACACCAGAAGCAAAATTCACATCACAAATAAGCAAGGAAATTGCAAGAGACGAAGAATTTATTCGTTCTCTTCTCGAAGAGTTAAAAAAGAAAAATCTAATCTTAGAAATAAACAAAAATCCTAAAGGAAAAGATTATTTAAAACGTCGCAGATGGAGACTTTCAGACACAATCTACCAAATTTATCAAAAAAAGCAAAACCCACAATCCAATCCCAACTACAATAATCTTTATAATTCCCAAGATATAGATCTCTAAATGGAAGAAGTGAAAATTAAAGAATCATTTTTTAAAGTAAAACAAGATATAACAGAACTAAAAGAACAGCTTTATTCAATAAATCAAGAACTTGAACTCTTAAAAAATTATCTTACGCCTCCTCCATCAAACCAACAAACCAACAGACCAACAAACCAACACACAAACCCAACAAACCAACAGCAAAGTTTCAACACATATTCTTCTTTTCAAGCACAACAAACACAAAAATTGCCCTATAAACCCTTAAAAACCCCAATTTTTGATATTTCCACAGGAAATAAGGGGGTTCCAGCAGACAGTCAGACAGACAGTCAGACAGACCAACACATAGGAAATAAGGGGGTCAACCCCCTAAAAGAACTCCCAGTAATACTAGAATCTATCGATGCTATCAAAGAAGAAGTTCGTATTAAATTTAAACACTTAACAAAACAAGAAATGCAGGTTTTTTCGCTTCTTTATACTCTAGAAAATCAAGGATACCTTATAGATTATTCTTTATTATCTGAAAGGCTATCATTAACAGAAAGTTCAATTCGGGATTACATACAACGCCTTATAAAAAAGGGAATTCCTCTTCTAAAAATCAAGGAAAACAACAAGAAAATTTTCATTTCAATATCTCCTGAATTAAAGAAAATTGCTTCATTATCAACTATTCAAAAACTTCGCGAGCTATAAACAACCTATTTAATAAACTAATTTAGTCGTTTAAACGAAAATGTAGTATATACATATCCATTTTACTCTTTTCCTCCTAATTCCTCAGAAAAATTGATAATTTATTCCAATTTTCTCTCACTTTTTCTCATTTTCTAAATTTAATAATTCACACAAATCTAATTAATACCAAATCTATGCATCAACCTCCTTATTTTTATTATTAACACGAACATCTTTTTTATTACCAACTCTCACTTTTGCGTATTTTGCAAGTTTTTCCTTTATTTCTCCAGATACAAACACCCTCTTTTTCCCATTTTTCTCACTTAATTCCTCTATTAAACCATCTCTTTTCTGTTTTATTGAATTTATCTGCCCCCTAATAGTAGATCTCTCTTTTCCTAAAAGTAGGGCTAAATCTTCATAACTCAGCTTCATTTCACTGTTCATTAAGGTAAATATTAATAATCTTTCATTACCTGTTAATCCTTTAAGAATTTCATAAAAATTACCTGTTTGAACACCTGTTTGAACACCTTTTTCAACACCTAAAACACCTGTTTGTTTGTTCTGAACAGGTAATTTTTCAAACACCTGTTTGTCTCCTCCCCCTGTAGAAATCAAATCTATCCCTTCTCTTAAGCTTTCAACTTCATCTTTTATCGACGACATCTCCACTTTTAACTCATTAATCAAATCAAACAGCTGTTTATCCTTAGAATCCAGGTGTTTAATCCACTTCCCAACTACTTCAATATCTCTTTTAACATTATCAAATCCCTTTTCAGTTTTTTTCTCTAATGTTTTATCTTTTTTCCCAAATAACCATCCAAACATAAAGATATATCAACCCCCCACATTTATAAATCTTGTGTTTTTAAGGCCTAATAATCAATTTGACATATATGTTAAATTACTCACAAACAATAATAAAAAAGTAATAATTTAAGACAAAAACACCAAAAAACCAAATTTAAACAGCTGTTTAAACACCCAAAAACACCCACTATCGTCGACAATTTAAAAAACAGCCTTTATACAATTTTAATATACAACTAATAAGCAAAACCTTTAAATACTACACATATCTATTATATTCATATCACCTCTTTTTCCCCAAAGGAGGACGTTTGATCACATTGTTTTCACAAGATTAAACCTCCTCCTTTAAGGGTTTAATTTAATATTCATAATCTTTTTATAATCTACTTTCTTCTCTAAAACATGCAAAAAAGACGCTCTCTAGAAGAGATAGAAGCAGAATATCATGAACGTATGGCTAACTGGCGCAGTCTTCCCCCAGAACAAAAGAATTATATGCGCGGTGTTCCTGTCAAAGAAACCCAAACCGAGTTCTGTTGGGAAACTCAAGAAGCCAAAAACTATGGTTTTTCCATTCCCCCTACATCTTCTCGCTTTTCTAACCCACCTAAAACCCTTTCTCCCCCTTCAGATAACTATTATCCATTTAGTTCAGCCAAAATTAAACACCCCAAAGTCGATATTTCCAAGACTTTATTCGCACAATATCGCAAAGATGCAAGAAAAATAGCAGAAGCTCTCTGGCAAAAAGACCAAAGAGATACTACAATACTAAAAGACCAGGACATTAAACAATATTACAAAGATAAAAAAGCACGACTGGATGCCCAAGACGATTTATATTACCAACAAGCAAGATATCAACGCATAATTACAACAGCTCGTTGCCCTCCACACATCACGTTCAATAAGAAAAACAAATCAGTAAATATATAAACCAGTATTTCCTTATATAATAATTAATGAAGATATTGAAAGGAGGTATTATATGGCAAAAATAACAGCTTGGTTAGTGACTCTTATCGGTGTTCTTTATACATTACCTCTTATAAGCGTTGACATAGGAGAAGATATGTCTGCTTGGCTTATTGCGTTGTCTTTCTTAGTTATAGGAGTTACTAAACTAATGCGCAATTACGGCGCACGTCGCCGCTAAACCAACCCCAAAATTTATTTTTTTATTTTTTATAATTTTAATTTTTATAGAAATCTCCTATCAAAAGTTTGATATTTCCAAGAGCTCAAACCTTTAAGCATCTCCAAAATCTTTCAGCATACTTAAGTAGTTCGCTTTAATTCAAAACCCTTCCCTCTTCTCAAAAACAATAGCCTCAATATCAGTGAGGCGCGAAGCGCCGAACGCACCCGCCTTCAGCGCTTATCATTATCTCCTCACAGGGCGTCAGGCAGGATTCTTCTGCCTCCACAGAAAGTTTTAAATACAAAGAAGAGCCCAAGTATCAATGACCTTATATGATATAGGCCCAACTTCATGGGGATCAATGACTCAAAGTGAGAAAAATATAACTTATTGCGCACTCACATTTATAGCTGGATTAATTGCATTAGATGTTTATTTTAGACCCAAAATGAATGAAACAGCACACCAGTCTTTAGATTCCACGATACAGAGGTACGATACTAATCGAGATGGCGAAATACAAGGTGGCGAATTAGAATTATTGGCTAAAGATTTGCGAGATTTTCAGCTAAAATAAGAGTTCTCTTAATCTACCTTAAGCGAATCTTTAGAGCTCTTTTTCGTCTCAAAGGTTCGCATTTTTATAATCTGAAATTAAATTGATTGTATTGTCCTATAAACAACGATTATTTTGAGGGAAAGGTTTATCTACCTCTATAAATGCGCATTATCCATGATACGCTATCTAACGCATAAAATTTATAGGGATGAAGAGACTTTGAAGAACTACGATCCCAAGATGCAAGAATCACTAGTTAGACAATCAAAAGAGGAATGCGAAATCATAGTTTCAAGAAAAACAATGTTGAGAGCCATGGATATTTTAGGAGGATATAGATTAGAACAAGGCATTCATTGTAGTGAGTTTGAACTTCTTATCAATGGATGCTATGTTGTTCTATCAGACGGCTGGCGACTTGGAAAGGAAGGTAAGTTATCAGTTCCTTCAAAAACTCTTATCATTCACGCGGAGAATAAGAATAGGGCGTCTCTTGAAGACCTTTGTAGAAAGCTTAAATTACATTCAGCACAATCTTCTTCCTATCGCTAGAATCTTTCAGCACAGGGAAAAACCAAAGACTTATATATGAGTTATACATCTATTATATATGAGCCAAGATTCAACAATTCTATTAAACAAACAAGTCATTGAAAAGCTTAAAGAAGCAAAGGAACATCCGCGTCAGACATACAATGAATTGCTTGAGAAGATTCTTCATCTTTATCTCAAACTTAAAAAACAAAAAGAGGTTCAGTACGATCGTTTTCTTTTTGAAATCCAAAAAAAGAAGATGAAAGAACTCTGGGATAATGAATACGACGAGGTCTGGGAGAAAGTATAAGTTTGGTGATGTCATTGTGGCGTTTGTTCAATTTACCGGCAGTTCCGAGATTAAAACGCGTCCTGCACTCGTGCTCTTTGAAGAATATGAAAACATTGTTTTAGCAGGCATAACAAGCAACCCTCACATGCAAGGTATTCCACTTACAAAAGAAGAAGGCGCTATTAAAAATAGCATCATCAAGCTTAATTATATCATGACTATTACCGAAGCAATGATTAAAAAGTATCTGTTCACTCTTTCCGAGGAGAAAAAACGTTCAATTAGAGAGGAATTTGTTAGGAAACTGCGATGATCTCTATTCACTAGACCATAAAGACTCTTTTAAAATCTTTCAGCACAGAGAAAAGCTTATAAACTATAGCAACTTATATAATAACTATGGCGGAAACAACTATTCAAATAAGCACAGATTTACTCAACAGACTCAAACGCATGAAGCTCCACGAAAAAGAAAGTTATGAAAATTTAATATGGGATTTAATCGAGGATAGAATGGAATTAAGCGAAGAGACAAAGAAAAGCATTGCGCGCGCAGAAGAAGACATAAAGAAAGGTAAAGTCCACAAGTGGAAAGATGTCAAAAAAGAGTTGAATATAAATGTATGAGATCATTTTTACAAACGAAGCAAAGAAACAATTAGCCACTTTACCTCCCAAAGCCAGAGAACGAATCGGCGCAGCTCTTGATAGAATTAAAGTTCGTCCTCACACATTTGTCAAGCACATGTACAACAGCAAATACTATCGATTAAGAGTCGATGACTATCGCGTTATTCTAGATGTCCGCGATCTTCAACTTATCATCTATGTCATCGAGTTAGGGCATCGAAGCACGATTTACAAAACATAAGAGAGGAATCACTTCCAAAAAGCACGATAAAACATCGTTGCAGAATTTAAGGCGTTCGTATCAACATAATTCAAAGTCATGTTCGCCTCATTTGTATATATTTGACTCCAGGACTTCATATCTAAAGACTTCTGAACAATAAGCTTTTTATCTAACACGCTTGAAGAAGAAACATGCACTCCATCCATATTTCCTTCCATTTTTTTAATCAAAAGTGCAAGTCCAGATAGAGGCTGATTCGCATTCTCCATAGTGGCATATGTCTTAACCCAATTAGTCCCCCCATCAGGATATCGTGACAGAGACTCGTCAAATAGTCCTGAAGAATTCCCACCCATAACTACTGCTTCTTGCCATGTTCCATAAATAACAGAATCTACAACTTTTCCCATATCATCCAATAATCTTATTTCTCCACTGTTATTTTGAGAGCCAATAGGATTAATTAAAACAAAATAGCTCTGTGGTTGAATTGTCCCGCTCAACGCTTTTGATTCTGGCGTCGTATCAATCAATTCCAAACGCCAATTATACAAATCAATTGGTTCATCATATAAATTATATAGTTCAATGAATTCGTCAGAAGCAGTGATAAAGCCATCACCAGTCCTATCTTTTTTCGGATCAACAACAAATTCATTAATCACGACAGTTTTCTCTTGTGCAAAAAGGGAAGCAGATAACGCAAATGTAGCAAGACCACTTAAATATTTACCAATCACTCTCTTTTTCATTTCTCCAATATTCATCTAAAGTAATATCTTAGAAATTCATTATCATTAATAACATTTCCACTAATAACGCTTCCAGTACCAGTAGTACCACCTGTTGTCGTTCCATCAGTAGTTGTTCCTCCAGTGGTCGTAGTACCACCTGTTGTCGTTCCATCAGTAGTTGTTCCTCCAGTGGTCGTAGTAC
>JBBSYH010000005.1:0-12612 GCA_038045365.1 Nanobdellota archaeon | reverse complement strand
GTAGTACCACCTGTTGTCGTTCCATCAGTAGTTGTTCCTCCAGTGGTCGTAGTACCACCTGTTGTCGTTCCATCAGTAGTTGTTCCTCCAGTGGTTGTACTCTCAGTAGGAGGCTGTGTTTGTTGAGTGGTTGGAGGCGGTTGCTGTTGCTCTGAAGGGCATTGTACAGGTCTGCCTTGAGTATCAAAGCATCCTCCTCCCTGTTGGAAGTTTCCTTGAGGAGGTATAAATCCTTCTGGAGGTGTAAACCTCTCTTGATAGCTAGGTTGATATTGTTGTCTGCCAAATTCTTCCATTACTCTTCTGCAAGAATCAGAATCTAGAGCACCAACTTTTCTACATTCTTCAGGGAAATTGCCATATTCTCCCTGTCCTCTAGGATGACCACCATATTTTTGAGGAGATTCAAAATTCTTATTTGCATATTCATCAGTATAACATTGGCAAGGATTAGACGGACTAATATCGCCGAAACTGCAGTCCCATCTTCCTTCTTTTGCTCTACACTCTCGTGCAAAATTTTCAGTATATTCCCTCATGTCTTTCCCTCTTTTTTCATGTTCAGCAACTTTAAGTTTTCTGCAACGCTCACCATCATCAAGGCCCTTACCATCAATACCTGCCTTTACACATTCTTCAGGGAATCCAGGACCTCTTCCTGGTCCTCTTGGCCCTCCTTTAAACTCTCCACCAAATCGTCCTTTTCCTTCACCAGGGAATCCTTCTTCAGATACTCGATTATAAACTTCTTCAAAACACTTTAGTTTTTCGTCTTTATTTTGTATTTCATTGCAATTTCTTCCAAATCCAAAACCTTGTCCTTCACCAGGTCCACGATTTTTATTATCCACGCTCATTATATGTTCGCACTTACGGAAAACAGTTTCAGGACGCTCACATGTTAAGCCACTTTCTTTGCACGCACTCGGTAAATTCTTTTCACACATGTATTTACCACATTCTTTAAAGTCGTTCACACCAGCTTTCTTGCATTCTTCAGGACCCTCAGTTTGAAACATATACTTTTCACAGGATTCTCGCATTGTTCTTTCTGATGCGAAATCAATTTTTCCTTCTTTTACAGCTGCTTTACATTCTTCAGGAGAATGTTCTTCAAACATTATGCGCATGCAGTCTTTTGGTGTTTTCGCTCCAGCTTTCTTACATTCAGAAGGCATGAATTTGCTAAATTGCTCATCTCTAATTCCTCCCTCAATATCAAAGAGGACATCCTGTAAATGAGTAGGTAATAAAGATTCCATATCTTGAGTTGATTCATCCATAATCTCACATGCTTCTTCATCCCCATTATCGCATTTTGTAGCAAGAGGAGCTATTAAAGAGCATTTATCAGCAAATGCTTGTATAGAAATATCCTTGCATCTACATTCTCTTCCTTCTGTTTGCATACATTGCATCATAATCTCTCCAAATTCTTTAGCTTCTATCTTTTGCTCTTCTGTTAATTTATCATCTAGTTTTTTCTGCCATTTAGGGGAATTGTCATCAGTTTTACAGGTTTTAGCATATTGCACAGGATCAAGGCTAGAAAGTGTATTGCAGAGTTCGTTAATTTTTTGTGAAATTTCTGCTGCTGTAGAAATTTTTTTCTCAAGCGCATTGACATCTTCTACAAATTCTTTTTTATCTTCAGCAGGTATTTGGGATTCTATTTCTTTTATTGCATTTCTTATAGCAGCAGCACTTCTTTGCGCTTCTTCCTTTAGTGCAGGATCTATTTCCTTTTCAAGTCTTTCAGCGTATACTCTATAATTCTGAAGTGCTTCTCTCGCTGCATCAAAATTCTTCTCACTAACCATTTGTCTTAATTCAGCAATTTTCTTTTCTCTATTTTCAACATCATTTCTAAATCTGCTTAATATTTGCTCTTCAATAAAATAAAATCCACTATCAGGAGTTATTCCAGCTCCCTCTTCAAGTTTTGCATCAGCATAATCTTGTTCGGCATTTCCTTCTCCAGATTCACTAATAGGGGGCGCTTCAATCGATGCAGGACTTTCTGTAGTTGTTGCCGGAGCTGTTTGCTCTGGAGCAGTAGCAGGCACACTAGTATGATTTTCAGCAGAAGATAATCCAATAAGCAAAATAATTATTAAACCAAATAAAAAAATACCCAATAACCCTCTTTTTTGCATACAATATTATTATTATAAGATGTATTTAAATGTTTTTATCCTAAATTATAGGTTTCATAAAGCAGATTAACAGCATTTAATTTTACAAACACATTTAAAACACACTTTCTTATTTTTTCTATGCCTCTATAGCTCAGTTGGTTAGAGCACCAGTTTCGTAAACTGGGGGTCGAGAGTTCAAATCTCTCTAGAGGCTTAATTTCAAAAGATAAATTTTTAGCATAGTAATCTTTATAAAATAATATGTTTTTAAGAAAAAAAGAGATAAAATGGGAAGCAATATAGACTTAAGAAAGTATCAAGATCCTTCTTCTATTCAAGATGCATATTCTAATTTTGTTTCAGGAAAAAAAGGATATAAGGCAATTATCGAGCGTAAAAAAATACATCCAAAATGCTTAAAATGCGGTCGTGGAGGAGACGACGGCCAGAAATTTTGTCCTCAATGCGGGGGGAAAATGGTTGTTCCACTTACAAACTGCCAGGCATGTAAAAAGCCAATTGATGAATCTGAAAAATTCTGCACAGGATGCGGCCATAATCTTGCACAATTACCCAGAAGCAAGTAGTTTTATTAATACTAATATATTCAAACTTTTATGAAAGAACAAATTATCCATCTTCTGCACAAAAACCTTTCATTATCAAAGGAAGAATTAGAGCGTTTAATAGAAATTCCAAAAGATTCTAAATTAGGAGACTACGCATTTCCCTGTTTTACTCTTGCAAAAACATATAAAAAAAATCCTGCGCAAATTGCACAAGAGCTTGTTTCAACAATAAAACCTTCTTCTTCACTTGAAAAAATAGTTGCAACAGGGCCATATATTAATTTCTTTTTAGATAGAAAATATCTTTCTAAAGAAATTCTTAATAAAATATTATCTAAGAAGGATAAATATGGCTCTTCAGATATAGGCAAAGGAAAAACTTTAGTTATAGATATGTCCTCCCCCAACATAGCTAAACCCTTCGGAGTAGGCCATTTGCGTTCAACTATAATAGGCAATTCAATTGCTCTAACAGCAAAACAACTAGGCTATAAAACAATAAAAATAAATTATTTGGGTGACTGGGGGTTGCCATTTGGAAAGGTTCTTGCAGGTTATAAAAAATTCGGGAATTCATCAAAACTAAAAAAAGAAGGAGTTAAGCATCTTTATGAAATCTATGTAAAGTCAAATAATGATGAATCAATGGAAAGCGAAGCAAAACACTGGTTAAAAAAATTAGAATCAGGAGATAAAGAAGCCAAATCTTTTTGGAAAAATTTTAGAAGCCTAAGTTTAAGAGAATTTGATAAAGTTTATAGAAAATTAAATATTTCTTTTGATATTATTTCTGGAGAATCACAATATACAGATAAGAAAATTGATAAAACACTTAAAGAATTAAACAAAAAAGGATTGCTAAAAGAAAGTGAAGGAGCAACAATAGTTGATTTATCAAGATTTGGCTATCCTCCGTGCCTTATTAAAAAGACAGATGGAGCAGCACTTTATTCTACAAGAGATATTACAGCAGCAATAGAAAGATATAAGAAATATAAATTTTCAGTCATGCTTTACGAAGTAGGCGCAGAGCAGAAGTTGCATTTCAAGCAAATATTCAAGGTTTTAGAGTTAATGGGATATTCTTGGGCAAAAAACTGCATTCATATAGATCACGGACTCTACCTAGATACAGATGGAAAAAAGCTATCAACCAGAAGAGGAAAAACTATTTTCATGGAAGATTTATTTAGCGAAATAGAAGAGCTTGCAAAAAAAGAAATTCTTAATCGTTCAAAAATATCAGGAAAAGACCTGGAAAAGCGTATCGAAGCTATTTCTTTGGCAGCTATTCTTTACGGAGATTTGAAAAACCATAGAACAAACGATGCAGTATTAGACATAGAAAAGTTTCTTTCTTTCGAAGGAGACACAGGACCATATTTACTTTATACATATGCTCGTGCAAAAAGCATTTTATCTAAAGCATCTTATAAAAAGAGCAATTATTCGTTAAATTCAATAAATGATAGAGAAAAAAATTTAATTCTTCAGCTTTCATATTTTCCAGATGTTGTTTCTAAAGCATTTGAAGGCTTCTCTCCAAATATTATCGCAAATTACACTTTTCAACTAGCACAAACATTTAACGAATTTTATCACAAAGAAAAAGTTATAGGTTCAGAAAACCAGGAATTCAGGCTGGCATTAATAGACGCTTTTTCTCAAGTATTAAAAAATTCCTTGTATTTATTAGGAATTCCTATAATAGAAAAAATGTAATATATTACAAGAAATGTTAAATACCTTCATCAATTCCCTAAAACATGGATATCTTGCTTAATATGTTAATTGGAACTTTTTTCCTAATTATTATTTTGGCAGTAATCACGATAATTCATTCAATGAAATATCCTAAAAAAAGATTTTCTTTAAATGTCCGCGAGGATGTAAAAAAGATAAAAAGGCAAATTGATGACCAAGAATGAAAAATAGTTAATATTATAAACGTTATTTTACTGGTATTTTTGTAGACGAGCCAGCGCGCTAGCCCTGCGCTATTCACCTGCGGGCTTTAAGTGGGCTTAAAGGAGCAAGTAAGGTCAAAATATGTCAGTCTTCTTTCTGACGTTGAAGTTTTGTCCTGTTCGATCTTGCTCCTGTGAAACGGGTCAGGCCTTGATCGGAGCAGCCATTAACAGGAAATAAGGTGCTTACAGGGTAGCAGAACCGAGAAAGATTGAAGCGCGCTGTCACATCAAGCCAAGCAAACTCCCCGTCTACACTAAAGTATAAAAACTTCTTTTCTTAATCTATAAAATGGGAAGAGGACAATTTTTTCTTGTTGCGGCAATTATAATAATTGGAATAGCTATAACTATAGGAACAATATACAATTCAGCTAGTTCTCCAAATTCAGATTCCAAAATATTATATTTAACAGAAGAAATAAAATACGAAGCAGTCCAGCTAATTAACAGTGGCACATATAATTCTCTAGATCCAGCAAAGATAAATGAAAATATAGTTGCCCTCACAAATATATATTCAAGATCAAATCCAAATGTACAAATTCTAATAATTTATGGGGAGCAAGAAATATTATATAAATATTTAAAGAACAGTATAGAGGATAATACAAAGGCAACAATAACTATGGATGGGAAAAAAATAATAGCCAGCATTAACAATGGCCAAATTCATGAATTTAGTATAAACAAAGGGTATAATTTTCATGTTGCCCTAAAGAAAGAGACAGAGGGGGAAACATATGTTGCTTCAGCATAAAAAAGGAATTAGTGAAATGATAAGCTATACTCTTCTAGTTATAATTGCAGTAGGGTTAAGCGTAGGAGTATATGCTTTTCTCAAGATTTATATCCCAAAAGCAAGTATTGAATGTCCAAACGGAATAGCATTAATATTAAAAGAAGTATCATGTAAATCATCTAATAATATTCTTGAGGTAACATTGGAAAACAAAGGATTAAGGACCGTAGATGCAGTCTATATAAGAATAGGGGTAGAAGGGAGAAAAGTCAGAGAATGGATAAACGATCCGGAAAAAACTACAAATGATGATTTTTATCTTCTTTCTGCAACTACAAGTAATGTAGGTCTTCTTCCCGGAGAAAGCACAAAAAAGACATTCATAGATATGGATAAATTTTCCCCAGGTAAAAAAATTTTAGAAATTGAACCAGCAGCAATTACAGAAAATAATAAACTAGCTATCTGCACAGATTCAATAGTAATTAGAACAATACAATGCATAAATTAATCACAACAATATATAAATAATAATTCTATTCTCGCATTTTTATGAAATTTGCTCATATGGGGGATTGTCATTTAGGGGGCTGGAAACTGCCTGAGCTAAGCGAGCTCAATTTTAAAAGTTTTAAAATGGCAATTGAAAAATGTATAAGGGAAAAAGTAGACTTTGTCTTGATTACGGGAGATTTATTTGACAGCCCATATCCTTCTATTGAAATATTAGGCGATTCTTTTATGGAATTTAAAAAGTTGCGTGATTCAGGAATACCTGTATTTTTGATAGCAGGTAGCCACGATTATTCTGCTTCTGGAAAAACATTTCTTGAAGTTCTTGAAAAATCAGGATTTTGTTGCAATGTATCTATATCTGAAGAAAGAAACAATTCAATAATTTTACTGCCAACGCTTTTTAAGAATATAGCAATTTACGGTTATTCAGGAAAAAAATCAGGCCTTGAAGTTGAAGATATTGAGAGAATAAAAATTCAGGATTCTCCAGGACTGTTTAAAATATTAATGCTTCACACTGCTTTGCGCGATGCAGTAGGTTCTCTTCCAATAAAAGCAGTAGATCATACAAAATTGCCCAAAGTTGATTATTTAGCACTTTCTCATTTACATATCGTTTATAACAGAGAAGGGAGGGTTTATTCAGGGCCTATTTTTCCAAATACGCTTTCTGAACTTGAAGAACTAAAATCAGGATTTTTTTATATTTTTGAAAATGGAAAAGCTAAAAGAGAAGAAATAAAGATTAAACCTGTCATATCTTTATCTATCGAGCTTAAAAACGCGTTTAATGCAACCGAACAGATAATATCTGTTCTTGATCAGCAAAAATTAAATGAATGTATATTGATATTAAAGATATACGGTATTCTAGAACAAGGGAAAATCAGCGATATAGATTTTTTAAAAATAGAATCCTATGCAAGAAAGAAAGGAGCGTATTCTTTTCTAAAAAATACAACAAAACTTAATACAGCAGAGTCAAAAATTGAATTTGATTACTTAGATACTTATAATATAGAACAGCAGATAATAAAAAATTTCGAAGAAAGCAATCCAAGCAGATTTAATAAATATATTCCCCAGCTTTTGAATTCTCTGCAAATTGAAAAGAAAGAGGAAGAAAGATCTTTAGTTTTTGAAGAGAGAGTTTTAAATGAGGCAAAAAAAGTTCTTAATATATGAAAATAAAAAAATTAAAATTGAAAAATATAAGAAGTTATGAGAACTGCGAGTTGGAATTTTCAGAAGGTTCTCTTCTTTTATCTGGAGATGTAGGTTCTGGAAAAACTTCTATTTTGCTAGCAATAGAGTATGCTCTATTTGGTTTCCAACCAGGACAAACCGGCTTTTCATTAATCAGAAACGAATCTAATTGGGCTGAAGTTTCATTAGAACTTGAAATAGGGGGGGAGAATATTATTATAGAGAGAAGGATGAAAAAAGGGCAGAAATCAGTTACAAATGATTATTCTGCCATTATTGTAAATGGGAAAAAAATAGAATGTTCTATTACAGAATTGAAAACAAAAATTCTTAATTTTCTCTCATACCCTATAGAGCTTGTAAAAAAGAATAATTTTTTATATAGATATACAGTATACACTCCGCAAGAGCAGATGAAGAGTATTGTCCTGGAAAATCCTGAAACCAGATTGAATATTATAAGGTATGTTTTCGGGATTGATAAATACAAAATAATAAGGGAAAATTTGAATTTGCTTCTTGTAAAGTTAAAAGAAGAAATAAAATTTTTGCAAGGAGAGATAAAAAACCTGGAATCTGAAAAGGCGAGATTTGAATCTATAAAAAATTCAATAAATACTCTTGAAAAAAAATGGATAGTTCAGGAAAAAACACTTGAAGAATTTTTAAGAGAAAGAAAGAAAATTGAAAACGAGTTAAAAGAAGTAGAGAAAAAAATAAAGGAAAGAGATAGGTTTGAGACAGAGCTTGAGAAAACAAAAATTCTAATTGCTTCAAAAAAAGAGCAGTTTCTTTCTTTCAACACGGAGCTTGCAGAGTTAAATCAGGCTGTTTCAGAAGATACGCTTTTTTCCGAGTCAGAATTTAACAAAATACTTTCAATTATAAAAAAATCTTCAGAGAACTTGGATTCTTTCAACGAAGTTAATATAGATATTACAAGCAAGCTCAATACTTTATTTCAAATAAAAAACGAAGCGACAAATAAAAAAGAAAGAGTTTTTAAAATGGATTTTTGTCCAACATGTCTTCAAGATGTTCCAGAACCCCATAAACACAATATTTTAAATGAAGCGGAAAAAGAAATATCTAACCTATCAAAAAAATTGCTTGATTTAGAAGAGCAAAAAAGAAATTTGATTTATTTAATTGAAGATGAAAAGTTAAGAAAAAAAATGGCTGAGGAAAGAAAAGCAGAGCTGGAAATTCTAAAATCTAGATTGCAAGATAGGGAAAAATCAAAAAATAAAATTCAAAATATAATAAAGATAAAACAAAGCTTAGAGAAAGACTCTGCTCTTTTGATAAAACATTTAGAATCGCTTAAACAAAATATTCTAGAATTTTCAAAGTTTGATACTGCATACAGAAAAAAACAGGAAGAGCTTAAAGAGGCTTTCCTGGCTGAAAAAAACAGTGAAATCGCAATAGCAGAGACTAAAAAAGAGCTGGAGATGACAAAAAAAGAACTAAGTTTTTTAAGTACGGAGATAGCGGAAAAAGAAAATATAAAGACAAAACTATTAAATCTCATGGAGACACAAAACTGGCTTTCAGTGCAATTTCTTAATCTTATAAATTTCACTGAAAATAACATTATGATAAAATTAAGAATTGAGTTTTCAAAACTTTTCAGCAAATGGTTTCATATGATAGCTGGAGAGGCTTTTGAAGTACAACTCGATGAGAATTTTACTCCTCTTATTTTACAGGGAGATATAGAAATGGATTATTCTTTTCTTTCTGGCGGAGAGAGAACAGCCATAGCCCTTGCTTATAGGCTGGCTTTAAATCAAACTATAAATTCAATGTTCAGTCAAATTAAAACGCGCGATATTATTATCCTTGATGAGCCAACAGATGGATTTTCTGAAGCCCAGATTGATAAAATAAGAGACGTATTAGCCGAGCTTAACGTAGGACAGCTTATAATAGTAAGTCATGAGCACAAAATAGAAGGATTTGTTGACAATATAATAAGAATAAAGAAAAAAGATGGTATTTCATATACAGAATCTATTTTTCCTTACCAAAAGACTTAAATACTTAATCTTATATAATCGTAAATAAAGGTTCTAAGTTCTTATGAATACTGAAATTCAAAATAACATCTTGAAATCAAATACGAGCATAGTAGGAATTGTATGTAAAGATGGAATAGTTATGGGTGCAGATAGAAGAGCTACTGCTGGCAATATAGTGATGAGCAAAACAGAACAGAAAGTTCATAAAATAAATGATTATCTTGTAATTTGTTGGACAGGAGGAGCCGCAGATGCATTGCTTTCAGCAAAAATTATATCAGCAGAATTAAGACTAAAGGAATTAAAAACAAGATCAAGACCAACTATAAAAGAAGCTGCAAATTTGATTGGAATGATGCTTTATCGCAGTATCAGGACACCATCAATGATTCCGCATATTGTTGGAATTTTGGCAGCAGGATATAATCAAGACGGAACTACAGAGCTTTATACAATAGAGCCAGCAGGAGGAGTTTATAAGGTCAAGGAATATGATTCCAATTTTTCTTCAGGAATGCCGTATATTCTAGGACTTTTGGAAAGACAATATAAAAAAGATATTTCAGTAAAAGAAGGAATTGAGCTTGCAAAAGAATGTATAAAATCATCAACACAAAGAGATATCGGTTCAGGAAACGGAATAGATGTATTTTCAATAACCAAGGACAGTATAAAACATGCAGTTTCTGAAGAAATTGTAGCAGAATATAAATAACTGAAATTAGAAATTAGAAATTATGACAGACATCTTAAAAAATATTAAAGAAAATTTGCCAAAAGTTATAACAGATGCAGCTTTTGAAGGAGCAAATATAGTTCTCTACACAGATGATAAGGAATTTTTCAAGACAGGAGAATCTAAAATAAAGGAAATAGTTGATAAAATAAAAAAGAGAATAGAGTTAAGAGCGGAAAAAAACATTTTAATAGGAGAAGAAGATACAACAAAAACAATATACGCAATTGTTCCGGAAGAGGCAGAAATTACAGATATAATTTATGATGTTCAACGAAGTTCTTTAGTAATCGAAGCAAAAAAGCCAGGCATAGTTATTGGAAAACATGGTTCTATTCTTAACGATATTAAAAAATCTACATTTTGGACGCCTTCTATTAGAAGAAGTCCGATTATACATAGCAAAATAACTGAAAAGATAAGATCTGTTTTATATGCAAATAATACTTACAGAAGAAAGTTTCTTAATGATATTGGAAAAAAAATATATAATGAATGGAATCCTGGAAAGATGGATATGTGGGTCAGGCTTACATATTTAGGAAGTGGAAGGCAAGTAGGTAGGTCTTGTCTTTTATTGCATACTCCAAATTCAAAGATTCTCCTTGATTGCGGGATAAATCCCGCTATTGCAGAAGGTCCTGAAAAATTTCCATATTTAAATGTATCAGAAATTGGGGATTTGAATTCAATTGACGCAATAATTTTATCTCATGCCCACATAGATCATTCTGGTCTTATACCATATCTGTTTAAAATGGGTTATCGCGGTCCAATCTACATGACTGAACCAACAAGAGATATAGCTGTTCTTCTTGCTCTTGATTTTGTAGGAGTTGCTTACAAGCAAGCCGCATCTCCCCTCTACAGAGCAGAAGATATAAAAGAGATGGTAAGACATTCTATATGCTTAGATTACGGAGAAGTTACAGATGTTACTCCAGATATTAGGATTACTTTTTACAATGCAGGGCATGTTCTAGGTTCTGCACAGGTTCATATAAATATCGGAAATGGATTGCACAATCTAGTTTATGGTGCAGATACTAAATATGCAAAAACTCGTCTTCTTGATCCAGCATCAAATCATTTTCCTAGAATTGAAACACTTACAATAGAATCTACATATGGTTCTAAAGAGGATATTCTTCCTCCAAGAGCAGAAACAGAAGCAAAGTTTATAGAAATGGCTAAAAGGACAATAGAAAGAAACGGAAAAATACTTCTCCCAGAACTAGGTTTAGGACACGCGCAGGAGACAATCTTAAGGGTTGAAGAAGCAATAAGAAAAGGGTCTTTGCCAAAAGTGCCGATATATATAGATGGAATGGTGTGGGACATAACTGCGATTCACACAGCATATCCAGATTTTTTAAGTTCAGCAGTAAGAAGCAGTATATTTCAAGATAATAATCCATTTGCTTCTGAAATGATAAAAAGAGTAGGAAGTTCTATTGAAAGAAAAGAAGTTATAGAAGGAGGACCATGCATTATAATTGCGACATCAGGAATGCTGGTTGGAGGAGCATCAGTAGAATACTTTAAGCACTTATCAGATAATCCAAACAATCTTATAATCTTTGGATGTTATCAGGCAATAGGTTCTACAGGAAGACAGGTCCAAGAAGGAAATAAAGAAATAATTCTTAACAATGATAATGAAAAGGTAAGTGTCAAAATGGAAGTACAGACATTAAATGGATTGTCTGCCCATTCTGGAAGAAATGAACTTCTGCAGTATATAAGTAGAATGAATCCTAAACCAAAAAAGATAATAATAAATCACGGAGAAGTCTCAAAGTGTTTGGATCTTGCCTCAACTCTTTACAAGCTCAATAGAGTTGAAACACAGGTTCCTAGAAATCTAGAAACAATCAGATTAAAGTAAAAACTTAAAAACCAAATTCCATTATAAATAAAATGAAGCATTCTGTAAAGATAACAATACTCCTCATTGGGATGTTTTTTCTAGCCCAAATCATAGGCATGGCAGTAACAAATTTTTATTCTCCAAAAATAGTGCAAAATGTTGATGCATCTGGGAATGTTACCAATTTAACTAATTATAATCTGCCATACTGGGCAGAGCCGCCTCAGAAAAACAATCCAAATGTAAATTTAATTTCAATTATTATTTCTTTTGTGTTTATAATAGGAATAATGTTTATAATTATGAAATATAAAGTAGAGTTTTTCCTCCGGGTTTGGTTTTTCACCGTTATAGTTCTTTCGATTTCTATAACTTTAAATGCAGCATTATCTATACTTGAAAATTCTTCTTTTATTTCTTTCCTAATTGCTTTGCCTCTTGCATATATGAAAGTATTTAAGAGGAATATTATAATTCACAACACAACAGAATTAATGATTTATCCAGGCATAGCTGCAATACTTGTTCCTTTGCTGAATGTTTTTGCAATAATAGTTCTTTTTATTATTATTTCTTTGTATGATATATATGCTGTCTGGCATTCCGGGTTTATGCAGAAAATGGCAAAATACCAAATAAAAAATCTTAAGATATTTTCAGGATTTTTTATACCTTATTTAAGAAAAAAAGAAAGAGACGCACTTTTAAGAATAAAATCTAAGAATTTAAAAAATAAAAGAATAAAAGTCAATATTGCAATACTCGGTGGAGGAGATATTGTATTTCCTATAGTATTCTCAGGAATCGTATTGCACACATTCGGATTCATTCCGGCATTTTTTAT
>JBBSYH010000004.1:0-29175 GCA_038045365.1 Nanobdellota archaeon | reverse complement strand
ACAACCGAATAAATATACTTAAAAACTCTCTCAAACAACGAATATCATGAAAAATGATTTGTATTTCATGATTGTAGACGATGAAACAGCAATAAGAAAAGTAAATAAAATGGTTCTAAAGAATTTCTATGCTGATTGCAGGATTGACGAAGGTTCAGACGGAACTTATATTTTAGAGCATGCATTTCTTCCATATGACATTATAATCACTGACTTGAACATGCCAAAACTTAATGGTTTAAATGCTCTGATAAAAATACGTGAAAAAGGTATCAACACTCCTGCATTAATTACTACTGGAAATCCGCAAGAAGTTATACCAGATATAGTATATAAAAAAGGCGCAAGTTATAGTGTGCCGCAGGTTTATGCAGCACGTTTAATTATAAAACCTTTTTTTCCTTACGATTTAAAAAATGCAATTGAAGACACTCTTAATTTAAATCGTAAGTAGTACCTGCTATCGGTATTTGCTGTTCACTTATCCAAGGTGCGCCTGTCAAATCAAGAAAAGGTTGACATCCTGCAACAAAAATATATATTCTTAAAGTCAAAAGATAATCACAACATAGAAAACCTATCAATCATCCATAAGCGCCTGATGAATCCAATAATCATTGTGAATCTCAGAGTAATTCTTGCTTTTTGTGTAACTATCTGAAGGGAAAAATACATGGACATGATTCAAAGGGATATCATCTACAGAAAGTTTATATTTCTTTGTTGTTTTATCTGCAAATGAATTATATATTCTGTCAACAATGACTCTTATTCCATTATCGTGTGTCGCCAAAACCACAGGAGCACGCTGAGCAATAACAAAAGCACATGCAATAAGATGCTTATCTGTCTGCATTTCCTCTCCAATAAAAACAGGATGCCTGTTCATCATAGTCTCCTCAATAGTATTTCGCGTAATATCTTTAGAAACATTTACCACCATATTAAAAAATCTCTTATAGAGATTTGATTCTCCTCTTGTAAAATTATCTCTGGGATCACGATGAAGCAAATCAGAATGAAAAGAATAAATTTCTTGATTATGGGATTTCAGCTTATTAAGAAAAGATAATTCATTATTAATATGTCTTCTAGCTCTTTTAGAACCATTCCCATTATTAGCAATCTCTTGAATAGCGCATCCTGCCAATCCCTTTATATATTTTTCTTGTTCATTAAGAATATTATAATATCTCTTTAATTCAATAGTTGTTTCCTTAAGAATATGAACTGGCCTCGCACCTATAAGTAATTTTATTTCCCTAAGAAGCTCAGTCCTGTTTTCCAAGCAGCTATAAAGATAATCAAAACCAAATCTCCCAAATACAGTTCTTCCTTCATATAATGCTTCTGGTAAAGAAACAAGTTCTTCTGGAGAAAAAACACTATTATCAATTATAATTTCTCCATTAACACATTGCTCCAGTTCTTGTATCATAACTTTTCAATTTAAAATAGCTTTTTAAACATTCTTATTATTAAGAATTATCCAGTATAAATCGGCCCTAATTCAATTCCTGATTTAGCACTCTTTATATAATGCTCCTCAAGCTTCTTGTATCTCTTTGCACTATCTGAAGACACAGAAGGTTTTATTCTGTTCAAAGCTTCATCAAAATCTTTTTTTGTTACATACTTTGAATCAATGTTTCTTCTTAAGGTGCCTATTGCAGCTTCCATAATAAGACTTTCTATATCTGCTCCAACAAAACCTTCAGTTAATTTCACAAGTTCATCAATTTTTACATCTTTTTCAATCGGAACTTTCCTCAGATGAACTTCAAATATTTTTCTCCTACTTTCCTCATCAGGTACATCAACTAAAATTATTCTATCAAATCTTCCTGGTCTCAATAAAGCAGGATCTAACATATCTGGTCTGTTTGTCGCTCCGATTATTGTAACATCTTTTAATCCTTCTAATCCATCAATCTCAGCTAAAATCTGGTTTAGAACTCTTTCAGTAACTTTTGTTCCAGCTTCAAGTCCTCTTCTGCCCGCAAGAGCATCAATTTCATCAAAAAATACAATGGACGGCGCTACTTGTCTTGCTCTCTCAAATACTTTTCTAATTCCTTTCTCACTTTCTCCAACCCACATACTTAATAAACTCGGTCCTTTAACTTGAATAAAATTAGCTTCACTTTCTTTTGCGACAGCTTTTGCAAGAAGAGTTTTTCCTGCTCCAGGAGGTCCATATAACAAAATTCCTTTAGGCGGTCTTATTCCCAGTCTCTCAAAACTCTCAGGATTTTTTATTGGCCATTCTACTGACTCTTTTAATCTTTGCTTTGTATCTTCCAATCCTCCAATATCATCCCAACTCACATTTGGAGCTTCAACCATAACCTCTCTCATTGCACTAGGCCTTACTACCCTCATAGATTCCTCAAAATCTTCTCTCCCAATTACAATTTTATCAAGAACCTCTCTTGGAACAGCTTCATTGTCTTTAAGCTTTAAATTTGGAAGTATTTTTCTTAAAACATTCATCGCTGCTTCCTTTGTCAAAGCTGACAAATCAGCTCCAACAAATCCATGCGTTCTAGCTGCCAGAGTTTCCAAATTTACATCTTTAGTAAGAGGCATATTTCTTGTATGAATTTTTAAAATATTTAATCTCGCCGCTTTATCAGGAACTGAAATTTCAATTTCTCTGTCAAATCTTCCTGGCCTTCTCAACGCAGGATCAATTGAATTTATTCTGTTTGTTGCTCCAATTACTACTATCTTTCCTCTTGACTTCAATCCATCCATCATTGTAAGCAATTGTGATACAACTCTTCTTTCAACTTCTCCTTGTACATCTTCACGCTTAGGGGCAATCGCATCTACTTCATCAATAAAAATAATACTAGGTGCATTTTTCTCCGCATCTTCAAATATATCTCTTATTTTTTTCTCTGATTCTCCATAATACTTGGACATAATCTCCGGGCCATTAAGAAGTATAAAATTAGCTTCGCTTTCATTTGCGACAGCTTTTGCAAGAAGAGTTTTTCCTGCCCCAGGAGGTCCATGTAATATAACTCCTTTTGGCGGCTCAATTCCAAGTTTATCAAAAATTTCAGGGTGTTTCAATGGAAGCTCAACCATTTCTCTTATTTTTTTCACTTCTTCAGTTAAACCGCCTATATCTTCATAAGTTACATCTGGAAATGATTCTTCAGCTAGTTCAACTGCTTTTGGATTAAGAATAACTTCAGTATTTTCATTTATTATGCATGGTTGGCTGGGAGAAGTTGAAACAACAAGAAATTTTATCTGTTGGAAACCTGAAAATCCAAAGTTAGATCCAAATAAATCGTTTAAGTCTCCAAAAATATCTGAAAATCCTTCGCTCATTAAATCTCTTCTTCTCTGTACTCCTCCTAAAGAAATAATATCTCCTTTTGTTACAGCTCTTCCAAGCAATCCATTCTTAAATAATTCAGGATTTCCTTGCACCATAATTCCATGTTGAGCTGGGGCTATTGAAACTTTTACAGCAGGCTTAGCATTTGCCTTTTTAACATTTACTTGCTCTCCAACGCTTGTTTTTGCATTTCTCCTTATAAGTCCGTCAATTCTTATAATTCCTTCGCCAACATCTGCTGGGTAAGCTCTATCAACAATTGCAACTGTCTCTTTCTCTCCGCTTATAGAAATAATATCTCCCCTATTCAAATTTAAGGCTTTCATTAAATTAGGATCAATTCTTGCTACTCCCTTATAAGCATCATCCTGTAATGCTTCAACTACTTTCAATTTTATTTCTTCATTCTTCATCTCTAAACCTCACTCTTAAAGTATCAAAATCTTCAAAGCATAAACTTACCATTTTATCCATTTCTTTTCTCATTTGCTTATGTTGCTCATTCATAAAATCCAAAATTTCTTTTGGAATACTTATGGCGTGACTGTTTCCAACCATTCTCAATTTAACATTAAACGTCTTCCCCCTTATATTCTTAAAACTCTCCATACCATTTAAATCTGCTGGGTGAATAATTTTATCTCCACATTTGTTACACTCAACAGCTCTTAATTCAAACCCTTCTTTATTAACTATAGTACTTCTCATTTTAGAATTGCATTTCTTGCATAAAATAGTTGCGTCAAATATATCTGTCATGTTAGCATATTATGTATATACAAGCTGTATATACTACTATTTAAACTTTTCTATATTAAAAGATTATGAATTCAGTCTATCTGTATCTCTTGGAAGAAATGTGACTTCTCTTACATTTTTTATGAAAGAGCTTTTATAAATATTGCTTTGTACATTTAAATATAAATTTTTTGTATTGTTAATCAATAGAATTAATAGTAAAAAATTATTTTCTTAATTTTTTAAACCAATTTTTAATAGAATTAATCAAACCTTCCTCTTTGTCAAATTCTTTTATCACGCTTGCTGTTCCAGTAGTTGTCCCTGTAGTTGTACTTCCTCCACTATCTCCTCCAGTAGTTGTACTGCCCCCAGTTGTACTTCCACCACTATCTCCACCAGTAGTTGTAGTTGTCGTTGAGCTTCCTCCTGTTGTTGTACCGCCCGTTGTCGTTTCACCAGTAGTTCCTCCAGTGTAAGTTCCTCCTGTCGTCGTTGAACCACCAGTATAAGTTCCTCCTGTTGTTGAACCTCCTGTGTATGTACCTCCGGTGTAAGTTCCTCCGTCAGTATATGTTCCTCCTGTGTATGTTCCTGGTGAAGTGTATCCACCATAAGTTCCTCCAGTATATCCTCCATCAGTATATGTTCCTCCAGTGTAAGTTCCTGCAGTATAAGTTCCAGGTGATGTGTATCCACCATAAGTTCCTCCTGTATATGTTCCAGCTGTGTAAGTTCCAGGAGATGTGTATCCACCATAAGTTCCTCCTGTATATGTTCCAGCTGTGTAAGTTCCTGGAGATGTGTATCCACCATAAGTTCCCCCAGTGTAAGTTCCTGGTGAAGTGTATCCACCTCCTTCAGCATATACGCTTCCACTTCCATATGTTCCTCCAGTATATCCTCCATATCCGTATGTAGATCCTCCATAACTACCACTACCATAACTTCCTCCATAATATCCTCCACCATAACTTCCTCCTCCATAACCTTTGTATGTTCCTCCAGTATATCCTCCGTCAGTATAAGTTCCAGGTGATGTTGTATATCCTCCCGTATATGTTCCAGGTATTCCTCCTGTTCCTTCAGCATATGTTCCACTTCCGTATGTTCCTCCTGTATAAGTTCCAGGTGATGTTGTATAACCGCCAGTATATCCTCCACCATAATATCCGCCTCCATATCCCCCACCATAATATCCGCCTCCATATCCTCCATATCCTCCATAACCACCAATACCATAACTTCCTCCTCCTTCAGCATATAAACTTCCACCTCCGTATGTTCCTCCTGTATATCCTCCACCAGCATATCCTCCGTATGTTCCTCCTGTGTAAGTTCCAGGTGATGTTGTATATCCTCCAGTATATCCTCCACCAACATAATAATCTTCTTGTCCAGGTGGAGTTGGAACAACTTTTCCATTTTCATCAGTCCATCCTTTTCCATCAGTTACAGTATAAGTTTTGCCTTCCTGCACAACTGTTGTTCCTATTGCTACACCAGTACGTGGAGGAGGACTAGTATATTGTGGAACAGGTACTGGAGGAGAATAATTAGGATTAGCAGAAGCTATCGCAGCATCTTGCTCTTCTTTAGTTGCAGGTCTATACTGTCCAGTTGTTGGATCTTTTATAGTTCCATATGTGCCTGTGCTTCCAGGTACTACGGCAGAATCATAACCATATGTATTTTCTACACGATATACTTCTTTATTTTGTATCTTTGCAGGATCAACTCCAGGAGGGAAATAATATGTCTTACCTTCTTCTACATAATTATAACTTTTTTCAGCCCCATACCCATAATCTCCAGCCATATAATATCCATAATTATAATTGCCATAAGCTCCTCCGACAGAAGAACTTGGTTGTCCAGGTGGAGGTGAAACAGCATTTCCATTTTCATCAGTCCATCCTTTTTCAGCAGTTACAGTATAAGTCTTGCCTTCATACACAATTGTTTTTCCTACTGCTGCTCTTTCAACACTATAAGTTCCAGGCTGATAATATGAATTATAATATCCCCCCCTATACTCATATTCTGAAGGGCCATATCCTGGAGGAGTTCCTACAATTGTCCCATCAGGAGATCTCCATCCGTCTTCAGTTTTAACATATACTCCCCCTCCTTCTCTTTCAGAAACAGTATATGTTGAACCGATAGCTTGATTAGGAATACTATAATCTCTAATATATGTCTCATATCCATAATATCCTTCTTTCCCAGAAGCCCCTTCTATTTTCCATCTTCCATCTTTCTCCTGTACCCAAATTTGTTTGCTTCCATCAGGAAGTAATAAATCATACTTAGAGGGATTTGTAGAATCATAACCGGGAATACCTTCTGAAGATAGCCAAATATTAGTTCTGCTTGCAGGATCCCATACAAAATATCCTCCAATTACAACATTTTCTTTTATCAAATCACCTCTTGAACCATAAAACGACCCATAATCCTCTTCTGATAGTCCTCCTTCAATAAATGTTTCTCCTGTCTTAGGATCATAAATATCTCCTTTTTCAGAAACCCATTTTTCTCCTTCTTGCTCCCACTTTTTTCCGTCATAAAATGCTTCTTCAACTAATTCTCCAGAACTGTCAATATAACCATCATGAGTTTCTTCATAAGAATAATAATTATTTGGGGAAGGGATAAATTTATCTGCGCTTCCATCAAGATTTTCCTTTTCCCATACAGATTCATCAGAATTATAGCTCCATTCAGTTCCTTCTCCTGTAACAACTACTTTCTCATCTTCTCTTCCTATAGGTGCTTCAGAAAGAGTTGTAATAATTTCTGTTCCTCCGCCTGAAAATATTTTGCTTTGAGGATCAAATTTCCACTCTTGCTCACCTACTGAATATTCATAAACATTTTTTGCTGGATCGTAAACAGCATCTTGTATATGAGAAACTTCTGGAACAAAAACTTTTCCAGATGCAACATCAATCATATTTCCATACTGTGGATTTCCAGCCCATCTTGTCGTCTCCCCTCTATAAGTAAAATCACATCCTACAGGAGAATAACTAACTAATGCTCCTCCGACAATCTGAACACTTGGAGCAATATCACCATATGCAATTTTCTTTTCTTCTCCATCTGGCCCAACTACTCTATATCCAAATGCAGAATATTCATATTTGTAAAGACCATCATCGCTTTTCTCTTCAACTCTAAAAACCTCATCCCCATGAATAATTGGAGCAGGATTATAATCTGCAGGATGTGTATTAGTATATTTTACGCCACTAAGAGGATCAACCCAGCTATATCCGTCTGTCCCAAACCTAAAACTAACTTTGCTTATTTCATCAGGAATATCAATTCCTTTTGGAAATCCTCCACCATATTCATAATTAAACTCATTGTCTTTTCCTTTTTCAATATCAACATATCCTGGAGGGAAATATTTTCCTCCTTCAGTATAATAATATGATTGTTTCTTCATATCTTCAATTTCTTCTCTTGCCTCTTCATCACTTTTTCCTTCACTTGCAAGTCTTTCATATAGGCCATCATAAATTTCTCCTATTTTATTTGACAATGATGTAACTTCCTGTGCCCTAGTATATTGAATTTCAAGTTGTAATGCTTCTTCAGGATTATTTTCTAAAATTTCATTCAAAACTCCTTTTTCCTTCATGCTTTCATAATCTTCTACTAATGCCTTGTTTTCGCTCTCAATCTCTAAATTTAATTCTTTACTCTCTCTAACAATTTCTTCATTAACATCTTCCAAAGCAGAATCTCCTTCTTTAGCATAATTTCCAATTGTATCAATCAAATAATCTCCTTCGTGATATAAGGCATATGCATCTGCATAATCTCCTCTTGCTGCTGAATTTTCTGCATTTTGTAATATTAACTTTGCATCATAAACATAATCTTTAATATCTGTAAAATCTAGATTTTTAGACTCTTTAATTTGATTGATAAAAGTATCCAAATCAAATTTGCTCTGCGCGAAATTTTCAGAAGGAACTTTATAATATCCTTCAAGTCCAGAAGCCTTATTGTCTCTAGCTATCTCTAATTCTACTTCTAGTCTAGTAACGCCTCCTTCAGAATTTTTAATCATATCTTCAATTATAGCATTTTCTTTTCTATCCAATGCAATAACAACAGAAGACTCGCTTGATTTTGCAGACATTATTTCAATTATTTCATTAGCATCTTTCTGTGATATTTCTCCTTTTTCTGCACGCAATAAAACCTCTCTTTTCATCTCCTCAACTCTCCCTAATGTCTCTGTCCACATTCCTTTCATTTGATAAAAGTCATTATATTTTCCTTCTCCTCTTTTAAACTCCTCATAATTAATAACCCCTCCTCCAAAATCTTCAATATATTTTCCTGAAGGAGTAAGGCCTCTTCTTATTTTTTCAGCTTGTTGTTTTGCTTCTGAATAATCTCCTTCTTTAATTGCTTTCTCAAAGGCAGCCACTTTTTCAGCAGTTACTTCTGCAGAAAGTTTTGCTTTCTGCTCATCATTTGAAATTGCAAGTTTTATTTTATCCACGAACCCCTCAATAAATCCTGGGGGGCTTATACCTTCTCCTACATCCTCAGGAGAAACACATGTTGAACTATAGAAATAATAAACTTGGCCTTCACCACACCCATAAATAGGGCTTAGTGCATAAACACTGCTTGAAAAAAACAATGCAAAAGATAAAAAGCATATAAAAATTGCTAATAAATCACCCTTTCTCTTATCTAAAAAATCCACTTTCAATTTAACAACCCCTTTCATAGCATTATTAATCAAATTCCCATCATTTAAATACATTTCTATTAATTCCAGCAAAAAATGAAAGATATAAAAATATACTTTTTCTCTTATATAAATGAAAAAAGAAGTGAAAAAAGACAATAGAGACCTTGAACTTATATCTTTTGTAAGTCATGAAATGAGAACTCCTCTTGCTTCAATAAGATCAATGCTTCAACTTAATCTTGAAGAAAAAATTGGAAAAATAAATGATAAACAGAAAAAAAGCCTTTCTCTTGCATATGAAAACGCAAAAAGACTTGAATTAATAATAAAAAATATGCTCGAAGGCTCAAGGACAGATGAAAGTAAAATAAAATATGAATTTTCTGATTTTGACCTTCCCTCATCACTTTCAAATATAATAAAAACAGCTGAAGTTCTTATGAAAGAAAAGAAAATATCAGCAGAGATTAAAAATACAAAGTCTTTAATAATAAATGCTGACAAAGGCAGATTAGAGCAGGTTTTCCTGAATTTAATTACAAATGCAGTAAAATATGGGAACAAAAATGGACATATAATGCTCTCTGTAAAAAAGAAAAACAGCAATGCACTAATTTCTTTTAAAGATGATGGAATTGGAATACCGAAAGAAAAAATTCCGAATTTATTTACAAAAATGTTTCAAGTTTCCCCTGGCTCAACCAAATCAATGGGGGGAATAGGCCTCGGTCTTTTCATCTCAAAAAAAATAGTTGAAAAACATAATGGAAAAATCTGGGTTGAAAGTGAGATTGGAAAAGGCTCAACATTTTATATTTCAATACCTTTAAAGCAAAAAAATCCATAAACTCCTAATTTTAAAATTTTTCTGTATAAAACTAGCTTACTTACCTCTCAATTCTCATAATTATTTTAAGGTGTTGTGGAATTTGTCTGGGGTGTTGTGGAATTTGTCTCGGAGTTGTTTACGACAGGTTCTTCTGCTTGTTGAATACATGCCCCATCTTTACATCCTGAAAATCCATTATGCTTGCAATCTACTTTTGATCTTGTTATTTTCCCTTTAAAACAAGAATATTCATTAAGTTCATTATCACTACCATAACAATTATCAGTTAGACTTTCATCTTTGAAAGTAGTAGTTCCTCTTAATATAGTATTATTTCCTCCATCAGAATCTATACATTTATTATAATCTTTACTAATACATTTGCCTGCTAGGCAAGTTCCTGAAGGACAATTAATTTTGTCTTGTTTTGCTTTTCCTTTAAAACAATATGCCTCAAATAATATGTTTTCATTATTCTTGCCTTTACTTCCGCATTTATCCGGAGTAGTTATTACTTTTCCTCTTTTCGTTATACTAACATTGCCAAAAACATCGGCATTTTTTCCTCCGTCAGAATCTACGCAGCCATCACTAACAACATTTCCTGTAATAGATTTTGAATTGCCAAAAGGCCAGAAAGCAGAAGCAAAAACAGATAATGCTAAAACTCCAAAAATAATATACGCCAATAAAATTCTCTTTTTCATGATTTTAGATAGAATATATATATATATAAATCTTTCTAAGAAAATTTTTTTAAAAAAGGTGGTGAAAATTCATTTACTAATGTAGATGTTTATCACTTTCTCGTATTATAAAAGTCTGTTTTCTACTAAGCCTGCTGCAGCACAAAGCTTAAATAAGGAAAAATTTAATAGTATATCATGGAAAAAATAATGGTAGTTGATGATGAGCCTTCTTTGAGGGAAACAGTAAGAATAATTCTGGAATCAGAAGGATATACTATAATTGAAGCAGATAGTGCAGATGAATGCTGGAAGCTCATTAGAAAAAATATTCCGGACCTGATTCTTTTAGATATAAAAATGCCTGGAATGCCCCCAATAGAGCTTATAAGAAGAATAAAAGAAAACCCTGAACTAAGAAAAATAAAAATAGTATACATGACAGGCATTGCTGGAACAAAGCAGTTCACAAAAAGAATTGAGGGAATTATAGACACAATTGAAAAACCATTTAAAAACGAGGACTTGGTAAATATGGTAAAAGAAGCTCTTTCTTACGAAGTTATTTAGCAGTTGTCAAAAAAAGCGCAAAGCAACATTTATTAATCTTTTTTCACTTAGTAAAGCATGAAACAAGAGGTTAATCAAGAAATAGCTAAAAAACAAAAAGCTCTCAAGGTCAGTATTCATGAAGGCGCTGCTTCTAGTCTATCTTTGTCAATAGGAGAAACATACATAACTCCGTTTGCTCTGGCTCTTAAAGCACAGCCATTTCATATAGGAATTATTAATTCTTTCTCCGGGTTAATATCTCCTCTCGCGCAATTCTTCGGGAGCAAAATTCTTGAAAAATATACAAGAAAAAAGATAGTTCTTTTCTCTGCTTTAATCCAATCTTTGCTATGGATACCAATTGTTCTTCTCGCATTTGCGTTCTGGAAAGGAATGTTCCAAGAGAACGCAATATATTTTCTTTTAATATTTTATTCTCTCCTTTCAGCTTTGGGCGGACTTCTTTATCCTGCTTGGTTCTCATGGATGGGAGATTTAGTTCCTGAAAAAGAAAGAGGAAAATATTTCGGAAATAGAACAAGGATTCTGTCCGCAGTAGGGCTTATAGGAGTTTTAATCGGGGCTTTTGTTCTTGACGCATTTAAAACAAGAGGACTTCTTCTTTTTGGTTTCGCATCTCTTTTCTTAGCAGCATCTTTATTTAGATTTGTTTCTTATATAATACTTCATAAACAATACTCTCCGCAATTCAAGCTGAAAAAAAAATATTATTTTTCTCTTTTGGATTTTCTAAAAAGATTTGACAATTTTGGAAAATTTGCAGTATATCAAGCTCTCTTTAATTTTGTTCTTATGATTGCATCTCCTTTCTTCGCAGTCTATATGTTGCAGGAATTAAATTTCAATTATATTACATTCATGATTGTAACAATAAGTTCAACAATATTTTACCTTCTCTTTGTTCCTCTTATTGGAAAATTCTCAGATAAATATGGAAATAGATTGCTTCTCCACACTGGAGCTTTTCTTTTCAGTATAAATCCAATCCTATGGATATTTATAAAAAGTCCTTTATTGCTCATCTTAATACCTCAAATGATTGTTGGCCTGGCAAATGCTGCTCTCGTAATAGGGCATATTAATTTCACATACGGCTCTGTATCAAAAGAGCACAGAGCAATATGCACTGCTTATGCAAACATCTTAATAGGAATAGGTGTGTTTTTCGGCTCTCTTTTAGGAGGTTTAATAATAAACTACGCTCATCCTTCATTCATAAATACATTTGTCTTTGTCTTCCTTATTTCAGCAATCGGAAGATTTGCAGTATCATTTATTTTCCTTAAAATTCTGAAAGATGAAAAAAAATTCCCTTCTCTTCCTCCACAGCACATTCACTTGTTCCATCCATTTAAAACAATACATTCAGAGATAGGATGGGTAAAACATGTAATGTTCTCAAATGGTAAATAAATTAATTTTAAGATTTATCTTTAAACAGGAAAGTTTAAAAGCAATAATATCCTCGATAAATTATGTTCTTTAATAGAAAGCAGAAAAAAGAAATCTGCGCTGTCTGTAATTCAGGAATTGAAAATAAATACAGCTTCTGCCCATATTGCGGGATAAGTCTTGTAGATTTAAAAAAACAAAAAAAGGAATTCGGGCTGCTTGGAAAAAATGACAATGTTGAAGGAACAGACTTTAAAGGGGAATTTAGCTCCAGCTTTGGAATTTCTGATAAGATGATACTGTCTCTCATAAACAATTTGGCAAAAAACTTTGAAAAGCAATTTAGAGATCTTGAAAAAGCAGAAATAAGCCATCTTCCAAATGGAATTAACATTAAAATAGGGGTGCCCGCTAATAATAGGAAAAAAATTCCAAAGCAAAAGCCATTTTATAATCAAATAAAAGAAGAGCAAATTAAGAAAATTACTTCTCTCCCAAAAACATCTGCAAAAACAAATATCAAAAGACTGGGAAATAAAGTAATTTATGAGCTTAATGCCCCGGGAATAATTTCCACAGAAGATGTATTCCTTTCAAAGCTGGAAAACGGATACGAAGTAAAAGCAATAGGAGAGAAAAAAGTATACATAAATACTCTTCCTATAAATCTCCCGATTCATAGTTATTCAATAAACAACAATAAGCTTACAATAGAATTCTCAGCCCAAGAAGAGTAAATGATCCCGCCAAGAATTGAACTTGGGACCTCTGCCTTATCAGAGCAGCGCTCTGCCAACTGAGCTACGGGATCTTATACATCTTGTGTTTTTTTCGTTTATAAAATTATCTTCCAACAGCAAAAGTATTATTAAGTTAAAAATTTAAAGAATAAAAGCGCTGTTAGTTTAGTGGCAGAATATTGGCTTCCCAAGCCAATGGTGCGGGTTCAATTCCCGCACAGCGCATGAATGTGTGGGAAGAATTCACTTCAACTTGTGAAAGTTGAAGTTGCCGCAGAGCTTTGCTCTGCGAGCACCGCACAGCGCATGAATATGAAACATTACAACTTAGGAAAATATCTGCTATGTGAATCATCTGAATTTGACTCTTCAAAGAATTTCAGCTCACATAAAAATCTCGAAAGGCACATAAGAGCAATCTCTCACTGCTTCATGCGCCGCCCTCTTATCAGACAGATGGTGGAAAAAGTGCATAAAAAGATGAATAAACGTAAAGTGATAATGCTCTGTGCTCATGGTGTATCCTACAAAAGTAAGTGGGCATATGTAGATGGAAAAAGAAGAAGATACATACAAGACTGGATTAGTGATAATGACGGAAAGGCTGCAACTCTCCTCTTAAAATGCTGCAACGAGGAAAATTATGATATTTCATCTCGGCACTCTATAGTGATTCATCCACGAAGTGCAGTGAGTAACATTGAGATCATAAGAGGATGGAATGGACACAACATGCGCGTTTATGCCCCATCACACGGATATGTTGATGAAAACTACCGCGCACTACATCATGCACTCACAAGCATTTAATGTTATAATCTATCTTTGAGAATTTAATTAAATCAAAAAAACGATGTACCACCCAGTCCTAAAGGACAGGATTTGTGACAGGCACTCGTTTTTTGGATGCTCAAGGAACAACTTCCCCCTTTAGGATGGAGTTTTCTTCAAGTTCCTTGACATAAAAAATCAAATAAAATCAAGAGTTCGAACGCTTTGAATTATATATTATCACTGCGAACACTATTGCTATTATGACAAGCACCCCAAGCACTACCCACCAAGTCTTATTGCCTTTTACTAAATTCTTAATCTTTTCACCAGCACTCTTCTTTTCACCAGTGTCTGCTTTTGCATCTTCTTTAGTTTTATTAGTATCTTCTGTAACTGGTTTAAGTTCGTGCACTGAAACTATTGTCACATTTGCCTTCTTTCCTACTATGGAATTCAGAGTTACCTTCAAATCATAATAAGTATCATTCGTTACATCAAACTTTCCGCTCTCTCCTACTTTAAGAGTAACTTTTTGCGGAATTGAAGCTACTTCTATTACTACACTATCATTTAGAACACTTATTACCCCTATCTGATGAGTTGCATTCTCTACTTTTACTTTAACTCCTTCCTTTTCTCCCAAAGACTGCGTATATCCTGTCTTAACCTGTTCTTCTGTCACAGTAAAAGTAGCTTTTAATGTAATTGGGCCTGTTGTTGAACTGGATCCTGCTGGACTGCCGCTATCACAACCTTGTGTTGAAAATGAGTCTGTCTTTGATGCTGCATTTCCCGCAGTGTCATAACAAGTTACAGTATAACTATAACTTGAACCACAGGTTAAATCCCTTTCTGTAATTTCTCTGGTTCCGCTGGTTGATACTACTGTTCCTGTTATATTTGCACCTGTTCTGCTACTCTTGCAAGTACCATTAAGTCCTAGATTATCGCTAACTTTGAAAGAAGCGTTAATAAAAGTCGATGTTGAAGATGAAAACGTCAATGAGTCAATGCTCGGCTTAGTCGTATCTATCTTAACTGTCATGGAAATTCCTGTTCCATTATGATTATAAACAGCTGTTCCACTATTCCACGTATCATTCGCAGTTACATTTACTGTATAATTGCCATCTCCTAATCCTGTATAATTAATAAAGAAGGACGTAGTATGTAAAGTAGAGCCAGAGATATTTGTCCTTAACAATCCTCCAGTGGAATTGCTTAAGAAGATTGTAATATTATTTACCATTCTATTATCAGTAACAGATACATTAATTTCAAGATTATTATTTGAAGTATTTGCGCCTCTTCCTGGTGTGCTTCCCCAGAAAGAAATATTACTTGGAGGCCTCGTATCATTTACTACTAAAGTTATATTGGTCTGGTTTACTACATTGCCACCCATATCAATAGGATATACACTTATATTATAAATTCCTGGAACAGGCGCAGAAATGTTAACCAAAAAGTTTCTAATAGTGCTATTTGGAACAATATAGGTTACAGTTGAAGTATTCCCAAATCTTAGAGAAGTTCCATTTAGTCCGACTAAAGTAATATTAGTAAGATTAACACCGTTCTCACTAGTTAAATTAGTATTTGCAATATAACTAATATTCGGGGGAAGAGTGATATTAATTGCACTAATATTGCTTATTGCAGTAGCAACATTAGCTAATGTATTATTTATAGTAATATTAAGTTGCAATACGCTTGTTGATACATTGGTACTATTAGTTTGATTTATAGAATAAAAAATTACGCCGCTTGGTGTAGTAAAAAGAAGCTGTGCTATAACAGTATATGCAAGAAATATTGAAAAAAACATCAACAGATATTTTGAATATGCGATTGCCTTTTTCCTAACAACTTTATTTAAAAAATGAGCGTTCTTTCCCAGCCTATCGGAAAAAATGCCAACATTCAGATCTTCTTTGTTTTTTTTCATCATCTTTTTTAATTGCATTCAATCAATTAATCTATAAATATTACTCTCCTTTATAAATCTTTTGCTGTAAGACAATTTAAAAGAAAAACCATATTTTTTTACATACCTGCGGAAAAAACAAAAAAATATTTAAAACAGAAAAAATTTTACAGGAAGAAATCTTAAAAAAACTCTTTGACTGTTTCTGAAATTTATTGTGCAGAAAAAATCAAATCTCCTTCTTAAAAAGCAAAAATTTATTTTCAGTATCAAAAATAAAAAAGCAATTTGAAAAGCAAAAACAATTTAAACCGCTTTTATTACAATAATTCATGATTTCAAAAAATATAAAAAAATTCTGGGAGTTTCTGAAAAAAGATTCATGGTCTTCATGGGCTGTCTCAGCAATTCTCGTAATATTTTGCATAAAATTTGTTTTCTTTCCTTTTCTTTCTCTTGTTACAGGAACGCCCCTGCCTATTGTGGTAGTTGAATCATGCTCTATGTATCACAAGTCTCCATTTAATGAATGGTGGAAGGAAAATTCAGCATGGTATGAATCAAGAGGCATAGAAAAAAAAGATTTTGAGAAATTCAATATGAAAAACGGATTAAATAAGGGAGATATTGTCTTTATCGTCGGAAAAAACAATTATAATAACGGAGAAATTATAATCTTCAGCTCTAAAACAAAATATCCCTTGATTCACCGCATTATCTCTGTAAACCCCCTATCAACAAAAGGAGACAATAATCCAGGACAAATAGATGATCTTGAAAAAAATATTTCTCAAGACGCTGTTCTTGGAAAGGCAGTTGGAAGAATTCCTTTATTGGGCTGGTTGAAGCTTGTATTCTTTGAACCATTAAAAGAAAAGAGTAAAAGAGGATTCTGCAAGTAAAAAGAGAAAATAGCAACTTTAAAATACCTGTAAGTATATGATAATGAATGGAATTTTGTGAAAGATGCGGGGGAGTAATAATCATCAAAGAAGACAAAGCATTCTGCGCAAGCTGTAATCATAGGATGAAAAAAAAGCCTAAAATAGAATCTTCCGAGATCATGGAAAAAAAAGAAACAGTTGCAGTTATAAACGAAAATGAAGAATATATTTACCCCATAATAGAAGCTGATTGTCCAAACTGTAAAAATAAAAAAGCTTATTTCTGGACTACGCAAACACGTTCTAGTGATGAAGCGGAGACTAAATTTTACAAGTGCGTTAAGTGCAAACATGCATGGAGAAAATACCGGTGAAACTGAATTAACCATTAATAATGCTCTCTCAATGCACTATCTAAAATACTTTCAAGATAACTTTAAATAAACATTATAAGTTAAAAATTCAGGCCCCGTAGCTCAGCCCGGTCAGAGTACTGGACTCTTAACCTTCCAAGATGTGGGTCTTGAAGGGCTCACGATTGCATAGCAATCGAGAAATCCAGGTGTCGCGGGTTCAAATCCCGTCGGGGCCATAACGCTTTTTATCCTAAAAATTCAAAGCATAGTTATACAACAGAATTAATCTTTCTTACTCTTCCGGCTTTTATATCTTCCAAACTACTAATTATCTGGCCATGGTATCACCGCTTGATTCAATCATAATAGTTTCCAAAGCCCTATTTAGCTCTGTTTTAGTTACCATGCTTTGCTCTATCGCCTTTAGCTTCCTATAAATATCTTCTAAATTAATTGTTTTTTCCATATTTATTATAAATTTTATATATTAATGAAACTTGTGGATTTGATTCTTTGAAATTTTGGCTCTATAAAAAGCGTTTTTTGTTTTAAAGAGAGCATATTTTAAGCAGCAATCTTTTTCATTTCAGAACCTTTAATCAAGTTCCAATCAAGTTGTATCAATTGCTGTACAGCAGGATTTTGTGTATTGAGCTTAAAAAGATCAGACTTTCCTACTCTACGGGTCTTCACAACAATTTTATTATCAGTCAATTTACCCCAAAATGTTTGAAGTGTCGAATATCCTACGCCGGCATTCTTGGCAATTTCTGTTAGTGGATAATCAAATGCCTGAAAAGTAATAAGAAAATCCAAGACTTTCATAATAGGGTTATTTCCAAAAACTTCAATAAACACATTTTCATTTTCATTTTTCATAGTTTAATAGAAATATTGAACTATTTAAATGTTTCTATATATGTTTTTATATTATTAAAATAAGAATATTTAAATAGTATAGTGTTATTAAAGAAAGGTGAGATTTGAAAATGAGGATACAATAAAAGCAACTATCCTTTATAATTTAAGAAGAAAAAGAATAATTGGCGCAAAACATACGCATTACAATACTCTTAGAATGGGATTTCCTTCACACCTTGGTAAAGATATCAAAAAAATTGCTGATAAGCTCATTAAAGAAGGTTTTGTCATGACAAAACCTGCAAGTTATGGATTACAGGTCTCGTTAAATAAAGATAAAATAAAAGAAATAGAAGCATTTATAAAAAAGATATTAGATTTTGAATTTTAATTGCATATTTTAAGCTCTTTCAATTCTTTAATAAATATATCATAAGAAGCATTGGTAATATTCTTATTGCGAATAGGAGTACTATTATTATCAACCGCAAAAGTGAGATATCCTGGAATAAAGTCGCGTGATTTTAGAATCATTGCAGTATAATCAAGTGAAAAATTAAGGCGCGCTTCTAAAATAATGCCTTCTCCTTTCCAAATATAAGAAAACACATGCGCAATTGTGCTGTTATTAGAAGGTCTCCTGGTAAACTCAATAAACTGCTTATCATAATCAGGCATTCTGTATGTGATTTCAGAATGATGAAGAATGTCCTCTGTCTTTCTAATATTTCTGTCGTTGCAAAAACCAAGCATCCTATGTGCAATTTCAGCTATATTCTTAGATGTAATTTCCATGCTTAAGCAGTAATGTAAATTAAGATGAAAATAAAAGTAAATTAAAGCTCAGGCTATGAGCCTTTTTATATTTTCAATATTATCTGCGATTTCCTGTCCTTTTTTTGTAAGTTTTATCAGCTTTATTCTTCCTTTCTTCTCAAATACCACAAGTCCAAGTTTCTCAAGATTCTGCAATATCTTCACAGCATGGCTATAAGTGCAGTCAACTTCCTTAGCTAAAATACTGCCATATCTGGCTCTAACTATCCTCTTCAAAGCCATAAGCAGTAATGCTGGCTTTCTTCTAAAAAAGATATCAAAATTGTCTTTCATGTTATATTAGCATTATCATTAAATATGTAATGCAAACTATATATTAAACTCTTACCATACTTTTAAACTTTTCCCCAAGTTTGTTATCTAGAGGAGTAACAAAATACTAATCAGTATATATCCTCACTACATTACCAGTAACACTTTTTCCTGTAATCTCCGTATAAAGATTTAGATACCCTTTGCTAAACAATGTTGATTTCTCGGCCACTAACTCAATATCAGATCCGCCGTTTTCAAAGGATTTTGTTATATAAGAAGGATCTCTAATAATTTTTACGCCTTCTTTCCTGCCCATTTTTATTATAGCATCTTTCTCGTCAATTCGCCTTTTCTGAACACTTATCAAGCCATCATCAACAACAGCGCTATAAACCTCTTCATCTATAATAAATTCTATTTGCGGTTTATTTGAACTTAAAGGAGGATTATGAAGATTATATGCTTTTATCATATAAAGAATATACAAAACAAATGTTTCATTGAATTGCGCAATAGCCTGTTCATCACTCAACTCAGAAGCAGGATTAACAATATTAGTATATTTATCTGAATTATCTACTTTAAAAAGCGCCAAATAAAAAAACATGCCTGCAATTAACAAAACAATTAAAATTATTGAAACCCATAAAATCCATCCTCCTTTCTTATTCATGCCTATGATAAAACACACTTGTTTTTAAATCTTTCAGCAGGGCCATTATAAAACCAAAGGCTTTTAATCTTTCTTTCCTTGGCTTCTATATGGGAAAAAAACTTAGAATTTTAGCAGCATCAGATTTACATGGAGATTCCAATCTAGCCAAAGCTCTTGCAAAAAAAGCAGAAAAAGAGAAAGTGGATTTAGTTGTATTATGCGGAGATATTTTAGGATGGACAGAAACAAAAAATATAATAAAACCATTTAAAGATAAAAACAAAAAAGTCTTAATAATTCCTGGAAATCACGATTCATTTGCAACAACAGATTTCATAGCTTCTCTTTATGGAATAAAAAACATACATGGTTATTCTATAAAATACGGAAATATCGGTTTCTTCGGGGCAGGAGGAGCCCACATGCCTTTTTTTCCTGGAAATATATCTGAAAAAGAACTCTTCAATACTTTAAAAAAAGCCCATTCAAACATGAAAGGCATTGAAAAAAAAATAATGGTCACTCACATGCACCCATCAGGAAGTTTATCTGAATTCTCAGGCATTCCTGGTAGCAAAGCAATCACAAAAGCAATTAAAGAATTCAAGCCCGAAATTCTTCTTCATGGGCACATCCATGAAGCCTCGGGCTTTGAGCAAAAAATAGGCAGTACAATAGTAATCAATGTCGGCAGGGAAGGAAAGATTATTGAAATTTAGTTTCGCAAGAATTAAAAAGATATGAACTCAATGTTATGTTGATGAAAAAGTCTCTACGTTATTTTCTAATCGCAGTATTTGTTTTATCTTTTTTAATAATAGCATCATCCTTTTTTTCATCTCAAAACGCATTTGAGGAAGCAACAAAAGTTATAATCAAAGAACAACAAGAACTAATATCGTGTAATAATGAATTATTCCTATACTTAAATTCTACAGAGCCAGAAAATGATAAAAAATACAAGCAAATAAAGAAGTGTCTTGAGTTGGTAAAAAACAGCTTAGAAAAAATGCAAAAAATTGATGGTTCTAATGATGAAGAGTATAAAGCTTTATTACAAGATTATCAAAATTTATATTACTATTACGGAGGCTACTCTATAATATTTGAATTGTCTATTAATCAAAATATTTCTAGGGATATAAAAATAGAAAAAATGAAAAATGCATCTGGGCAATTTGATTTAGTACTAAAAGGAATAAATGAATTAAGGCAAACATATTCTTCTACAGAATTTTATAGAAAAAATTACAGAACTAATGAAGGAAAAGAAGCATTAAATGTAATTGAAGAAGATACAAGAGAAACTAAGTCTTACATAAAAGAGCATTTATCCATTCTCTTACGAGAAAAATCACCTATACTATATATTGATAGTCTCCCTTATGGTATTGATCCTATTTATTTAAGAGCTATTGATGAAGCTATTACTTACTGGGAAACCAAAGATAAAGTTTCTTTCAAAAAAACACAGTCTGAGACTGATGCCAATGTTAGAATTCAATGGGTGAAAGAGTTCGGTGGAGAGCATCTTGGATTTGCGCTAGGAAGACAATTTATTGAAATTGGATTAGGAGATAGTATTTGTTTAGGAAAATATAAGCCTTACTCCTACGAATCCGTGAAACATATTGCAACACATGAAATTGGCCATGTTTTAGGCCATCAACACGATGAAAATGACCCCATCATGAAATCTTCTCTTTTAACTGTTTATGAAAAAAATTTTGAAGAAACTGCAGTTATTCCGGCAGGATACATTCTATCATACCCTGTATGCAATAAAAAAAATATTTCTAAATATAACTTCTTTGTTTCTTCTGATGTTCCCATAGATATCTATGTCCTGCCTTCAAATAACGAAGTTGAGAATCTTAAAGAAGGTAAAGAATTTACATATTATTCATCATGTTCTGCAGAAAACACAAGAGAATTTCAAAAACAGTGCTCTATAAAACAATCATCTGCCATAGTAATTTTAGCAGATGAAACTTCGCCTGCATCTGTCCAAGCAACTACAAAAGAAATAATTGCAAGTAATATCAAAGAAGATACTAAATCAAGTACAACTTTAATTTTCTCTGATGAAAGCAAAGAAACACCTCAAACTAACATTCAACCAGAAACCAATACTCAAAAACCTTCTTCAGACTCTCCAAAATATATATGTAATTCTGATTACTATAATTGCGATGATTTCAGCACAAAAGCAGAAGCCCAAGCAGTATTTAATGCGTGTTATAGTTCTACTGGAGATATTCATAAATTAGATAAGGATAAAGATAATGTTGCTTGTGAAAGTTTACCATGATTAATTTAATATTGTGTAATCTTATCAGCAAAACTAATTATTACTAAAATTCAAAGTATCTAAAATAATTACCAAAAAAATAAAAACTCTCTTCTATTCATTATAATATGGCAGTTGAATCATTTTTACAGCCTTCAGATGTAAAAATAACCGTTGAAAAAGAAGTAAAGTCAAAACCAACTATAGCTGAGCTTACAACAATAGAACATCCTGGCAGGCCATCTTCAGCACTGCTTCCGGAAAAAGCAGAGAAAAGACCAAGAAAACCTAGAAAAAAGAAAGTTGAAACAGCAGAACCTTCTGAAATAACTGGTCCAAAAAAAGAATATACTCTAATTATTACAGAAAAACCGCAGGCAGCACTGAAAATTTCACAAGCACTTGGAGAATTCAAAAAATTAAATGATAAGGGAGTCTCATATTACGAAATTAGCTATAAAGGAAAACAAATTATTGTTGCATCTGCAGTCGGCCATCTTTTCAATTTAAATTATAAAAAGGGGCAGAAAGGCTGGCCAGTTTTTGAAGTTGAATGGCAGCCTTCATTTACAAAAGAACGCTCTGCTTTCACAAAAAAATATTTTGACTTATTAAAAAAACTTTCAAGAAAAGCAAAAGAGATAGTAATTGCTACAGATTATGACATCGAAGGAGAAGTCATTGGTTGGAATGTCCTGCGTTTTATTTGCGCTCAAACTAATGCTAAAAGAATGAAATTTTCAACTTTAACATCTGAAGAATTAAAAAAATCATTTGATTCTACATCCCCTAATATTAACTGGGGAAATGCTTACGCAGGAGAAACAAGGCATATTATTGACTGGTTGTATGGAATTAATCTTTCAAGAGCTTTAATGTCTTCAATTAAAAAAATAGGCTCTTTTAAAATCATGTCAATAGGAAGAGTCCAGGGCCCTGCATTAAAAATTATAGTTGACAAAGAAAAGGAAATATCTTCTTTCAAATCAATTCCTTATTGGCAGGTTTTTGCTGAAATTGATTGGAAAAATGCCGGAATTCAAAAACCAAAGGAAGATTGCAATTTTAAATACCCTAAAGATATTTTTGACAAAAAAGATCTTGATAAGTTCAAAGATATAAAAGAAGCAAATGCAGAAACTAAAAAATCAGAAGAGAAAATCAGTCCTCCGCATCCATTTGACCTTACTACTTTGCAAAAAGAAGCATATAGAGTTTATAAAATAAATCCTTCTGAAACTCTGTCTATTGCGCAAAAGCTTTATCTAGAAGGCCTTATTTCCTACCCAAGAACTTCTTCTCAGAAAATTCCTTTTTCAATTGAACCTAAAAAAATTCTGAAATTACTTGAAAAACATTTTCCAGAAGCAAAGCAGGCATCCAGAGAAAAACCAATTGAAGGGAAAAAATCAGATCCTGCCCATCCTTCAATTTATCCGACTGGAGAGCACGCACAACTGGAAGAAAGACATCTTAAACTTTATCAGTTAATTGTAAAAAGATTTATTGCAGCTTTCTCTTCAGATGCTGTAACTGCAAATAAAAAAATAACTCTTACTGCAATTAATAATCCAGAAATAAAATTTACTGCATCAGGGCTGGCTATTCTTGAAAAAGGATGGGCCTCTTTTTACCCAATTACATTTGAGCAGCATGAAATCCCTGATTTAAATGGCAAAGTAATAATCAAAAACATTAAAATTGAAGAAAAGATGACCCAGCCGCCTAATCGCTACACTCCTGCTTCCCTTATCTCTCTATTGGAAAAGAAAAATCTTGGAACAAAAGCAACACGTTCTATGATTATTGAAACTCTCTTTGAAAGAGGTTATTTAGATGGAAAAAGCATTCAAGCAACTCCTCTTGGAATATGCCTCGTTGAAACTCTAGAAAAATATTCTTCAATTATTATCGATGAAAATTTAACTAAGCAGTTAGAAGAAGAAATGGAAAAAATACAGCTTTCAAAAGAAAATTTCGAAAAAAAAGAAGAAGAAGTTGTTGGAAAAGCGAAAAATATTATTAATGATATTGCAAAAGAATTCAAAACACATGAAAACTCAATTGGCCAGGATTTAATGAAAGGCATTGAAGAAGTAAGAAAGGAGCAGTGGCAAAACAACATTTTAATGCCTTGCCCAACATGCAAACAGGGAAATCTGCGCATTCTCTTCAACAAAAAAAGCAGGCGTTATTTTGTCGCTTGTTCTGCTTATCCCGACTGCAGACAAACTTTCTCCCTGCCCCCTAATGCATTAATAAAAAAAGCAGAAAACAACAAGCTCTGTGAAGCAGACAATTTTCCCAAGCTCTTAGCTATTAGAAAAGGAAAACGCCCTTGGGAATTCTGCTTCAATCCTGAATGTCCAATAGAAAAAGAAAAAAGAGAAGAATGGCAGGCAAAAAAAGAAAATACTTCTGGAAACGAAACATTATAATCGTTCAGTCTAAGGTAAGTTTCATCATTCTATTTCAATAATTCTATCAAATCTTCAGTTGAATAAATTTTAACTTTATCTTGCTCATTTAACTTTTTGTCATTGCTCCAAATTGCACAATCAAGCTTTAGAGCTAATGCAAAATCAAAAAGTCCTTGTGTTTGACCATGGGCTTTAGCCCATGGTTTGTTTAGGACTTTTGGATGCTCAAGGAACAACCTTGCCTTGAAAGGCAAGGTTTTCTTCAAGTTCCTTGACATAATCAAAATCGCTTGCATCAGGAGAGATTTTCTCCGCAATACTAATCTTTTCTTTATAATATTCTTTTGGAATAATGGTTATAATTTCTTTTAATTCTTTAAAAACTTCTAAGAAACTCTCTTTATTCCTATGCGTTTTTCGTAAAATTTCTTTTTCATATTTCCCAAACTCTTCTAATAGAAATTCTGGTGCATAAAAATTAAAGAAAGGATTTAGTAGAATTTCAATAGTTTTACCATCTTTTATCAATGAAGCAAATAGTATGTTTGCATCTATGACAAGATTCATTTTTCATGTCTTTTCTTTAAAGATTTATTTAATTCTCTTCCTAAATTAATTGTTTCTTTTTCGGTAAATTCGCTGTCTTTTGTAAATTCTCTAAACTTTCTTAGCACAATAATTCTTCTTTTTATTGCTTCTCTAGCTATGACGCTCCAGTTTATTTCTGGAAATTTCTCCATTTCTTTCTTAATATCCTCAGGTATCGCCAATGTTATATTTACCATTTTAATTATCTTGTACAATATGTGTAATATGTGTATATATTTAAAGTTTGTGATTTTAAAATATTCTGCATTCTATAAATTGAATTCACTTATGTTTTTTATGGAAACGCTTGTGTTTTCTATGGATTACATGCTTATGTTTTTTTGAATGATTAGTATGTCTTTGCTTATGTTTCTCTTTTTTTCTGGATTCTTCCACATCTTTCTTGTTTACATCTTCTTTTTTCTCTTCTTTCTTTACAGAGTTTGCTTCTTTAAGCACTGGCTCTGATCTTCTGACTATTGTTTTAATATCTTTATCACTCAGCTTATATTGTGAATGCAGCAAAGGTCTAAACTCAATAAAGTATGGCCTGCCTTTATTATAACTAGAACTTTCAACCATTCCAACTCCAATTCCCATTCTTGATATCAATTTGCTTATTTCAGCTCCATTTCTTTCTCTTACTCTCTTTATATCTCCTTCATATCTTGAATGCATTTGTATTTCTGTTCCTATGTTTCCTCTTATAGCTCCTTTAAAATCTGTCAATACTTGAGAAATCATGAGCAATCCAATTCCCCACTTTCTAAATTCTCTTACTGCTTGCTCAAGCTTAAGATATGCTCTCTTTCCTCCATACTTAGGCAATAATCTGTGCACTTCATCCAAAACAACAAGTGCTTTTAGAGAGCCTGTTTCAGGAAGCTGTGCTTTGTAAATGGAATCAAGAGATTGCTCAATAAATTGATCTGCTTTCTGAGGGCCCAAAGAGTCAAGTCTTAATATTGTCAACCCCTTTTTATTTATGTAATGCATTATATCTACATTCATTGTTTTATCATCTATTTGCACTATAGTTGGATTATATGCTCTGGCTTCTGATAATCCAAACTTCTTGTAAAGCTTTTTCATTGCCACATCCTGATTCTTCTTTGCAAATCCAGTCCATTGACCAATAGGGTCAAATACAACCACTGAAGCTCCCTTCTTAATCAGTTCTTCAACTATTACCATTCCAGCAACTGTCTTTCCAGAACCTGTTCCTCCTGCAATTAACGTGTGTCTGTTCAATTGCGTATAGTCAAGATATGCTTTTTCCTCTGCATCTGCAACAAGGCCTATGTGCGCATACTTTGATTGTGGCAGTGTTAAGAAATCAGGGAAAGGATATATGCTATCCTTTTGCCTCTCCTCTATTTTTTTCTCAAATAATTTTTTCCTTAATGTAACCAAGTAATAAATTCCAGCCCCTATTATGAATGCAAGAACAATTGCACTCATCATTATTGGGAAGAATTCTTTTACTAATCTAGCAATTGCAAATCCTCTTCCTCCAACATTAAATGAGGCAGAAGCAACAGCAAAACCTTCTCCATAAGATGCTTTAATTGAAAGTTTGTACTTGCCAGGCTTTATATTTGAAGGAAGCTGAAGGCTTCTTGACAAAGATAACGAAGTTTCTATTATTGAAGACTCTTCGTTCTGTACAACTATTTCATTTGTGTCTATATTTACTATTTCATAATTGAAAGTAACACTGTATCTGCTAACTTGTCCAAGATTAAATGTAGAAACTTTAAATTCTACATCATCTCCAGCTTCAAACTGCTCTTTCTCAAGAGTTATAGAAACATCTAGCAGTTTCTCTTCCTTGCTCTTTACTACTATTTTCACAGGAACACTTTGATTGTAAGTATCGCTGCTTATCAATATATTTCCTTTGTATATTCCTTCCTTCGTGCCGTTGATTATCAGAGGAACATTAACAGAGCCTCCTGCAGGAACCTCAATCGCGTCATCTTGTGCCAAAGGCAAGAACACTAATAAAGAAGTAAATAATATATTATCAAGCCCTGCACTGAATCTTCCTCTGTTTTCTATATTAAATGCATCGCTTTTCTCTGATACATTTTCTATTTTCACATCTGTTGAAGGAACATATGGAATATCTCTCTTGCTCGCTATTCCTAATGATAGAACTGGCTTAAGTGAATCACTAATAGCAATTCTCACATATGCTGGAGTTTTCTTTGTATTTCCAATTACAAGCTGCTCTGTTGCAACTTCTCCAACATTTAATATTTGCTCTATTTTTGCAACACTTACTTGCAATACTCCCAATGAAGATCCACCACTATCTGTTCCTGCTTTCCCTCCAGTTGTAGTGCTTCCTCCACCACTGCCTCCTCCACCACCTCCGCCACCTCCTCCTCCAGTAGTTGTAGTTCCTCCTGAACTGCAATCAGTAGAACAAGTTGAAGTATCTTCTCCATATGCTGCCTGGCAAACACTATTCCCGCAAGTATATTCAGTAACAAGATATGCTGAAAAGTTAGTTGTATTTATTGTAACTTTATCATTAGTTGTATCAACACTCTTATTGCTGAACAAAATAAAGTTTCCGTTGCATGCTCTTTGCGTATAATTCCAGCTGAAACACTTATGTATTGTCAACCCGCTCTCTGTAACTGCAGAAGTATCAGAATTAAATAATGTTCCATAAGTTAAGTTTATTGTGGCATTTCCGCTGAATGTTCCGTTTACTCCAATTCCAACAAGTTGCTTATACAATGATATACTAAAATCTGGAGTAAAAGTATCAATACTAACTGGAATATAATTATAGCTAAGATTCAAACTCTCTAACACAAGGCTGTGATTTTCTGTTTGTATTATTAAATCATATATTCTATCTTTTAGCTCATCATTTGTATAATTGTAATTAGTTGATGTAAAATTATACATTGTAATGTTCGTTCCTGCTCTGTTAAATCTGAATGTGTAATTTCTTAATTTTCCTGCAGAATCACTTACATTTCCGCTTACATTTCTTGGCAAATAAGACTCAAAGTAATCACTTGCAGTTACACTATTTCCTGCGCTGTCATTTAGAGTATAATTAACATCATAATCTCCAAACACAGTTAAGTTAAATGTTAAATTAAATGTCAGTCCAGACTTGCTCATCGTAAAGTTAGTAACTGTTCCATTAGGATAAGCTATTGTTGCATAAGCTGATTGAGGCCCTGATGTAGTATCTGTAGCATTTATAGTAAGATTTACATTTCTATATTGCAAATTGCTCTGTGAAGTTCTGGTTGTTATACTTGGATTAGTTATGTCGAGCGTTATTCTTCTTGTTGCAGTTGTGTTTCTGTTGTTAAAAGTGTCTGTCATAGATATATTATAAGTATAATTCCCGTCAGCAAGGTTTGTCCAGTTGATTATTCTTGCTCCATTTGTGAACGTAGTTGCATTGTAGCTTCCCGAACTATTGTATAATGTAAATGTAATATTTACTTCGTTTACTTCTGTTACATTTCCTTGCACGCTCGCATATGTCCAGTTTCTGCTTACATTTGCATAATCAGCAGACATTAAAGTGTCATTGAATACAATTAATGGAGCACTTGTATCAATTGTTATTCTTCTTGTTGCTGTTGTATTTCTATTGTTAAGCCTGTCTACTATAGATATATTATAACTATAATTCCCATCTGCAAGGTTTGTCCAGTTGATTATTCTTGCTGAATTTGTGAACGTAGTTACATTGTAGCTTCCACTTGAGTTATACAATGTAAATGTAATATTTACTTCGTTTGCTTCTGTTACATTTCCTTGCACGCTCGCATATGTCCAATTACGTGAGACATTTGCATAATCAACTGACATTAATGTATCATTAAATACTAATAACGGAGTACTTGTGTCAATAAATATTGTCCTTGTTGCTGTTGTGTTTCTATTGTTAAGCCTGTCTACTATAGATATATTATAACTATAATTCCCGTCTGCAAGGTTTGTCCAGTTGATTATTCTTGCTGAATTTGTGAACGTAGTTACATTGTAGCTTCCACTTGAGTTATACAATGTAAATGTAATATTTACTTCGTTTGCTTCTGTTACATTTCCTTGAACGCTCGCATATGTCCAATTACGTGAGACATTCGCATTATCAACTGACATTAATGTATCATTAAATACTAATAACGGAGTACTTGTGTCAATAAATATTGTCCTTGTTGCTGTTGTATTTCTATTGTTAAGCCTGTCTACTATAGATATATTATAACTATAATTCCCATCTGCAAGGTTTGTCCAGTTGATTATTC
>JBBSYH010000003.1:0-24425 GCA_038045365.1 Nanobdellota archaeon | reverse complement strand
TAAAAACATAATAATTATATATGAGTCTGCTTTATAATTCTTCCCTGATTGCATAACAATAAACCATATAAATCATTTAATCTCTTATGAACTATGGAAAAAAAGAAAAAACAGGAAGAACTCATTTTAGAAGCAAAAAGATTTTTTGATGCTCACAAAAAAGAAATAGGCTATTCCTTAAGGGCAGAAGAACATATAATAATGTTAAGTTTTCAGCAGATAGCTGAATTTTCACTAATGCTTTCTGACAGCATAGAAGATTCTCCAGAACAAACAATTTCTGTTCTTGAAAATGCATTGGAAGAGTCAGGATTAGTAAAAAAACCCAGAATAAGATTTATTGAACTTCCAAAAAGTTCATTCAATATAAAAATAAGAGACATCAGAGCAAAACATCTTAACAAATTAATTTGGGTGGAAGGAATAGTAAGGCAAGCTTCTGATGTACGTCCTCAAGTAGTAAATGCAAAATTCGAATGTCCTAATTGCGGTGCAACTCTATCAGTTATGCAAATAGATAAAAAATTTAGAGAGCCTAGCAGATGCTCATGTGGCTGGAAAAGCCCATTCAAACTTCTTTCTAAAGAAATGGTTGACACACAACGCTTGGTAATAGAAGAATCACCCGACTCTTTAGATGGAGGAGAACAGCCAAGAAGAATAAATGTCTTTCTCCAAGAAGATTTAGTAGATTCTAAAATGGAAGAAAAAACAACTCCGGGAAGCAAAGTAAAATTATATGGTATATTAAAAGAAATTCCTGTACCCTTACAAACCGGATCTATATCAACTAGATTTGATATTGCTCTTGAAGCAAACAATATAATTCCACTAGAAGAAACTTTTGAAGATCTTAACATTTCAGAAGAAGACATAGAGCAAATTTTAGAAATCTCTGCTAGTCCAAACATTTACAAACGGCTTTCACAGAGTATTGCTCCAAGCATTTATGGATTTGATAATATAAAAGAAGCTATACTTCTTCAGCTTTTTGGAGGAGTGAAAAAAATTAAATCTGATGGCGGGCAGACAAGAGGAGATATGCATATACTTCTTGTTGGAGATCCAGGAGTTGCAAAATCAGTAATGCTCAAATTCACATCAACAATTGCCCCAAAAGGCCGCTATGTCTCAGGAAAAGCAGCAACTGCTGCTGGTCTGACTGCTGCTGTTGTAAAAGACGAATTTCTAAGAGGATGGTCTCTTGAAGCAGGAGCAATGGTTTTGTCAAATAAAGGAACAGTATGCATTGATGAAATAGAGAAAATGGATGAGCAAGACAGAAGCGCAATGCACGAAGCTCTAGAACAACAAACAGTAACAATATCTAAAGCAAATATTCAAGCCACTCTTCGTGCAGAAACAAGTGTATTAGCTGCAGGCAATCCAAAACTTGGAAGATTTGACCCATATACTCCAATTCCGCAACAAATTGATATTTCTCCTGCCTTGTTAAGCAGATTCGATGTAATCTTTGTAATTAAAGATATACCAAATAAAATCCAAGATGAAGCAATAGCTTCTCACGTCTTAGAAGAGCACAAGCAAGAAGTTATCAGGGACGTAATAGACGCAAAATTAATTAGAAAATATATTTCATACACTAGAAAAAAATATAAGCCAAAGCTAACAGATGAAGCAATTGAAGAAATAAAAGAATTTTATATCAGGCTAAGAAACCAATCTATAAATTCTGATTCTGCAATAAAACCAATACCTATAACAGCAAGACAGCTTGAAGGAATAGTTCGTCTCTCTGAAGCGCATGCTAAAATGAGGATGAGCAATGAAGTTAAAAGAGAAGACGCGAGAAAAGCAATAGAACTTCTTAAAATATCCCTTACTCAAGTTGGATACGACGAAGAAGCAAAAACATTTGACATTGATAAAGTAATTATTGGCATTACCACATCTACTAAAAATAAAATACATATTGTAAGGGAAAACATATCTCAGCTTGAATCAAGGCTCGGAAAACTAATTCCTATAGAAGAACTTGAAAAATCTTTAGAAGGAAAGATTTCTAGCATTGAATTAGAAGATGCTTTAAGAAAATTAGAAGAATCTTCTATTATATTTAAGCCAAAAAAAGGGTTTATTCAAAGATTATGAAAACAATCTAAAAACTTAAAAGGAGTCATTTACAAATAAAATTATGGAAGAAAATTTAAAAAGACATACTGCGCAAAAATTGAGGGTTGGCTCAATACTTTCAGGAAAACAAGTTTTTGATGGAAACACATTAAAATTCTTGGAAATAGAAAACAATCAAATATTCAGAGTAAATCTTATAGCAAATATAATAGAAAAATATATACAAGAAGGAGAGAAAAAATTCGGTTCAATTACTCTTGATGATGCAACAGGCCAGATAAAAATTAAAGCATTCGGGGAAAATACTGAAAAATTCTCAGATTTAAATCAAGGAGATACTGTTCTAGTAGTTGGACTTGTTAAATCTTGGAACAATGAAATTTATCTTGCTCCTGAAATAATAAAAAAGAAAGACTCGTCCTATCTTCTAATAAGGAAATTAGAAATTGAGGCTGAACAGCCAAAAGCACACGACAAAATACAGCTTCTTGCTCTTAAAGATAAAATACTTAAAATGATAAAGGAGTCTGAAAAAACAGGAGGTATTGAGATTGAAAAATTAATTTTGGAGCTTAAAGAGCATCCAGACACAATAAACCAAGAGATTAAAAAACTCCTTGAAGATGGAATAGCTTACGAACCGCGCCCAGGAAAAATATGCTGGCTAGGATAAGATGAAAAGCAGATATTTTAACTGCGTCTTCGGCTATCTCTTTTGTTCAATCTCAAAGCAATCCATATTAACAAAATAAAAGCAACAAGCAAAAGTAAAAATCTCCATATATTTCCAAGATTTTCCCAATTTCTTACAGAACCATAGAATATTGCTCCAACACCAGAAGCCATCAAAGCACTGCCGACAGGCTCAACAGATAGAACTGTAAACCCAACTAGCAGAGTAATTATCCCGGCAATTAGTGCAATAGCAAAAACTATTTTAGAATGAGCTAAATTAGCCTCGTTATATTTCTTATCGCAAAAATTACATTCTTTTAGACTAGTCGTGCATCCGGCATCGTTATATTCATATATCGGAATGCCTTGTTCAGCATAACAAGTATTCGCTTGTTCCTGTAGTTGTCTGGAAAAATTACAGTTGAAAACTGAATCCGGAACATCATATCTCAAAGAATATTTTCCAATATGTTCTGCTCCAGAACAATAATCCTGATATTGCGGTGAAGCATAAAAGGCCTCAATTCCATAATTTAAAACCAGCAAATATACGATAAATATTCCTATTCCCAAAACTATTTTTTTCACATTCATATTTTATTTAAATTAACAGCGAATATACAAATTTAGTTAAGCTTTTAAACTTGCCTAAACCACCATAATTATGGAATCTTACGAAGAACTTCTAAGCAAAGCATACGGCAAAATAAAAGTAGTAAAAACAAACTCTGAAAGATTTGACGTGCCAAAAGTTTCAGGCTTAATCTCAGGAAAAAATACAATTATTACTAATATTTTGCCAATTGCAGACTATCTAAGAAGAGATATTAATCACTTTGCAAAATTTCTTCAAAGAGAACTTGCTGTTTCAGGAAAAATTGAAAATGGCCGTCTAATACTAAACACTAAGCTTAACTCTGAAAAAGTAAACGATAAAATAGCTCTTTATACAAAAGAATTTGTGCTCTGTACAGAATGTAAAAAACCAGATACTGAAATAATTGTAGAAAAAGGTATAAAATTCAAGCATTGCCTTGCATGTGGGGCAAAATCTCCAATTAAAAGAAAAATATGAAATGTTCATAAAAATCCACAAATCATACATGGATGTTGTCGCAATATGCGACTCTGATATAATTGGAAAAACATTTGAAGAAGGGAAAAAACAGCTTGATATAAAAGAAAACTTCTATAAGGGATTCGAAGTAGATGAAAAAAAAGCAATTGATTTGATGCAAAAACTAGATATAGAAAACTCTACATTTAACATTGTAGGAAAAAAGTCAGTAGAAGCAGCAGTAAAAGCAGGAATAATAGTAAAAGAAAATATATCAAACATTAAAGGAATTCCTTTTGCCTTAAAACTAATTTAAACAATACCAGTAACTTATAAAAACTCCTCTTTCATTTAATTAAAATGGAAATAATTTATTTTGAAAAAGCTTCAGTAATAAAAAGAGAAAAAGAAAACTTAGAAAAAAAACTGAATGTTTCAATATCAATCCAAGGCAAAAAAATAACTATAGAAGGTTCGCCTATCCAAGAATATGAAACAACAAGAGTCATGGAAGCAATGACATTTGGCTTCTCAGCAAAAAAAGCTCTTTCGCTTCTCAATGAAGAGATGATATTTAGAAAACTATCAATAAAAAATTTCACAAGAAGAAAAAATCTCTATGAAGTAAGGGCAAGATTAATCGGTTCGGAAGGGCAAACAAAAAAAACAATTCAGGAAATAGCAAGGTGCAGCATAATAATAAAAAACAATGAAGTGGGCATTATCGGCCCAACCGACTCAATAGATGAAGCGACAACTGCATTAGCTAGCCTCATTAGAGGCTCAAAACAAGCTAATGTTTATCATTACCTTGAAAAAACAAACACATCAAGAAAAAAATATAAAATAAAATAAAAAAACAATTAATTAACCATTATCTTTTTTTTCTCGATGATTTCTTTCTTCTAGAAGAACTACGAGAACTTTTTCTTTTTTTACTTGCCAACTTAATCACCTCTAATTAATTTAATATCTTTTTCTTTATAAATGTTTGCCAAAAATTGAAAATTTAAAAAAACAAAGAAAAAATGAGAATTGTGAAAAAATTACGCAATAATATTGGCTCATGGCAATCTTTAAATAACAACTTCTTTTTCTACAATTATGTCCTCGTAGCTCAGCTGGTAGAGCACACGGCTGTTAACCGTGGGGTCGGAGGTTCGAGTCCTCTCGAGGACGTTTATAAAAGAAGCAAGAGCAAAAAAAACAATACAATTATTATTATAATTATCCAAACAATAATCTTTCTTCTTTTTTCTCTTTTTTTCCTTTCCTCAGATTCTCTGTATCCCTGCTCAATCGCTCTTTTCCTTTTATTATCAAGCTTTCCAGTATATTTATCATGATAAAATTCCATCACTCCTCCAGTTTGTACTTTTTCCGCCATATTCATTAATAAGACTTCTTAATTAAAAATCTTTCTACTAACTTAACAATGTATTTTTATATCGTATTTTCATAGTGTTTTCATGAAAAAACAAAAAACAATTTTGCTCGGCATGTCAGGAGGAGTAGATTCCAGCGTAGCTGCGCTCATTTTAAAAAAACAAGGATATAATGTTATAGGAGTTTTTCTAAAAGTTTATTCTAATGCAAAAAATAAATTTACAGGGGAATGTTTATATCTAGATGAATTAAAAATAGCAAAAAAAATCTCTGCATTACTGGATATTCCTCTAATTTTTTTGGATTTTGAAAAAGAATACAAAAAAAATATTCTAAAACCAATGTTAAAATCATATTCTTTAGGAAAAACCCCTAATCCAGATATAGCATGCAACAAAATAATAAAATTTCCTATACTTTGGAAAATCGCAAAAAAATACAATGCCGATTATATAGCTACGGGCCATTACGCAAAAATCAAAAAAACTCTTCAAGGCTATAAACTTCTTGCAGGAGAAGATAAATCAAAAGATCAGTCATATTTTCTATCAGATCTCTCGCAAAAAGATCTTTCACATACTATTTTCCCATTAGGAAACTTGAAAAAACAAAATGTTAGAAAAATAGCAAAACAAAATAAATTTCCAAACTGGAACAAGCATGGAACAACAGGAATTTGCTTTATAGGAGAACAGAATATGCAAAAATTTTTGAAAAGGAAAATTAGAGAAAAGCCAGGAATAGTGAAAACACCAGAAGGAAAAGTGATAGGAACTCATAAAGGAATATTTTTTTATACGATAGGACAAAAAACAGGCACTCATATTGGAATTGAAATTAAAAAGCCGATAAATCTATCTCAAAAACGCTTCTATATCGCTGAAAAAAAATTAAAATCTAATGTACTTATTGTTGCTCCTGAATCTCATCCTTCCTTGGCAAAAAAGCAAGTTTTCCTGAAAAACCTGCACTTTATAAATCCAAAAGAAAAAATCCCTCCTCATCTTAAAGCTCGAATCAGACATCTTGGAGAATTGCATGATGGCGCTTTAAAAAAGTCAAAAAAATACATTTTTATCTTTTCAAAACTAGTAGAAGCCATAGCAGAAGGGCAATATATTGTTCTTTACCACAAAAATCAGCTTATAGCCAACGCTGAAATAAAACTTTAACCATCATATTTTTATATCCAATTTATCTTAACTATTAATGGAATTTGACTCTGTAATTCAGAAAAGAAGATCTGTACGCTCTTTCAAAAGCAAAAAGCCGGATTGGAAAGATATACTTCAAGCAATAGATTCTGCGCTCCAATCTCCATTCGCAGGCAATCACAATAATTTAAAATTTATTATTATTGAAGACCCTGAAAAAATAAGCAAAATAGCAGAATTTTCAGAGCAAAAATGGATATTGGAATCAAAAACACTTGTCGCAGTTTGTTCAGATAACATTCATCTTAAAAATCTATATGGGGAAAGAGGCCGTATTTACAGTAGACAACAAGCAGGTGCAACAATTCAAACTTTTCTGCTTAAACTTATTAATCTAGGAATTTCCGCATGTTGGGTTGGTGCATACACTGATAAACTAATAAAAGAACTTCTTAAAATTCCCGCACATATTCAAATTGAAGCAGTAATTCCAGTAGGCTATGAAAAAGAAAAATCCCCTCATAAAAGAAAAAAAACATTAGAATCCTCTATTTTTTGGGAAGAATGGGATAAAAATAAAAAACCAGTCTTTATAAAATCAAAAAGTCCTTGTGTTTGACTATGGGCTTTAGCCCATGGTTTGTTTAGGACTTTTGGATGCTCAAGGAACAACCTTGACATAAAAAAGAAAAAAAATAAATTTATATATAAAAGCTTAAGCTTTACCTGAATACTTCAATACCTAAATCAGACATCTCAGAACCAATGCGCATATCTTGTCTAGTAGCTTTTCTTCCAGTTATATAAGGCGATTGCACTCCAGTCATTATTGTAATAACTCTTACTTTATTAGCAAAATCTTTATTAATTCTTGCTCCAATAATTACTTGGGCATCTGGACTTATATTTTCTGTAACTTGCTCTCCGATACCTGCAAATTCTTCAAGCTTAAAGTCAGGACCGCATGTTATATGGACTAATGCCCCGGTTGCTCCCTTATAATCAACATCCAATAAGGGATGTGTTAAAGCTTGTCTTACAGCTTCGTCAACTCTTGTGCTTCCATCAGATTCACCAACTCCAATAACTGCAACATCTCCGTTCTTCATAATGGCTGAAACGTCAGCATAGTCTAAGTTAATCAATGAAGGCAAGGTAATTGTTTCCACAATTCCTTTTATCATTGTACTTACCAGCTCGTTTGCAACTGCAAAGGCCTGCTCCATTGGAAGATTTCCCGCAATATCAACTAATCTATTGTTGTCAATTATTATAACTGTATCACAAACTTCAGTTAATTCCTGCAATCCGAATTCAGCTTTGTCAACTCTTGCTCTTTCGCATTCAAAAGGCATTGTAACTACTCCAATCACAACAGCTCCTGACTCTTTAGCCAGTTGTGCTACAACTGGTGCAGCTCCTGTCCCTGTTCCTCCGCCCATTCCTGCCAATACAAAAGCCATATCAGCTCCGCTCGCAGCTTTCTTAAGTTCAGATAAAGATTCTTTCGCAGCTTCTCTGCCTTTCGTAGGATATCCGCCACATCCAAGTCCTCTCGTCAGCTCTTTTCCTATGAGAACTTTCTCATCAGCCTTAGTTATACTAAGATGTAAAGCATCTGTATTAAGTCCATAGATTGTAGCGCCATTTATTCCTTTATTAAAAAGCCATGTTACTGCATTGCATCCCGCGCCTCCAGCGCCAAAAACTTTTATATTTGCTTTTCCAGCTCTTAATTCATCAAAATTAATACTGTGAGTAGATACATTTTGTAAAGCTTCTTTTGCAAAATCTAAAACCATATCTTCTACCTCCTTTCAATTTCACACAATTTTATTCAATATACTAGAAATAACTGGTATTTATATTTGTCTATTTAGAAATATGCATATCAAAAGCGAAAATTTCTCTTTTTTTTAACAATCCAATCAGTCTATTCCATCATATTTTCTCTAATATCTCTGCATGCACGCCAGCTGCATTGCAAAGTTTCACAAAATTTTCAGCATCTTCTCTTGTCCCTGCAACTCCTGCTCCATAATGCATAGGTATTGCAACACTTGGCTTTATAAGAACAGCTGCCTCAGCAGCTTCTTCCGCAGTCATTACATAAGTCCCAGAAACAGGAAGTAAAGCAATAAAATCATTCTCATGTTTTCCATATCCAGTTAACTTTTCCATCTCAGGAATTTTATCGCTGTCTCCAGCATGATAAATTATTACATTATTAAATTTTATTAAGTATCCTATCCATCCGTCTGCTTTTGAATGAAAAATTTTATTTATATTATATGCTGGTAAAGCTTCTACTTTAAACTCCCCAAAACTTATTTCTTCTCCAGCTTCAATAACATGCATTTCAACTCCTTCTATTTTTGTAATTTTACTCTGAACATCTGCAGGAATTACTATGACAGTTCCCTTCTTCGATATACTAACAACATCTTTTATACTGCAATGATCATAATGACTATGAGTGATAAATATATAATCTGCTTTCTCTATCTTCTCATGCAAATTATAAGGATCAATCGCAATTCTCTCTCCTCTTTCATTTGTAATTAAAAATCCAGAATGTCCTAAAAAAGCAAGCTCAATATGTCCTATCTTCATTTTAATACAAACAAAAAAGCCCTTATAAGATTAGCGGTGATGCAGTCAGAAAAATAAAATTCTTTTTTCCAAATTGCACATTAATTACTAAATGCTTTTGCGATTCCTAGCATCTTTCCTTCCTTCTCTTTAGCACACATCACCTGCATACCTATAGGAATCCCATTAATCTTTCCTGCAGGCAGAGAAATCGCGCAAATTTCAGCCAGATTCGCCGGAATAGTTAAAGCATCTAAAGCATAAATCTCTTCAACTTTCATCTTTTTTCTTTCTCCAATCTTCCAAGGCAATCCAGGAGAGGTCGGTAATACTAAGCAATCTACTTCTCCAAAAGCTTTCTCAAATTCCTCTTTAATTAATTCTTTAACAGCCAATGCTTTCTCATAATAAGCACCTTCAAATTCAGCTTTCGTAATTTCCCTTCCTCCAAAAATTCTTCTTAAAACTTCTTCGCCGCAAAAATCTTCTATTTTCTTCCCATAACGCCTGCCGTCAAATCTCCGCGTCGCAGAAAAAAATTCGCTATAAACAAGAGGATAATATGTCTGAACAGCCAGTTCAATATGCTTAATTTCAATATTCTTTAAGCTCCATCCATTTTTCTTGATTATTTCTTCAACTTTTTTATCAATAATTTTCTGTATTTTAGAATCAACTCCTTTAATTCTCAAAATTCCAACTTTTATCTTGTTAATTTTTTCTATCTCTATTTTTCTAGAATCAAAAGTATTTGCATCTCTCTCGTCTTTACCCCTAATAACATCTAAAACCAGTGCAGCATCTTCAACATTTCTTGCCAAATCTCCTATTTGATCTAAGCTCATACTCAAATCAATAAGCCCATATCTGCTCACTAAACCATAACTCGGCTTCACTCCTACAACTCCGCAATGTGAAGCAGGCATTCTAATGCTTCCTCCTGTATCGCTTCCCAAAGCAACATCGCAAAATCCAGCAACAACAGCAGCCGCACTTCCAGAACTGCTTCCTCCAGAAATTCTCCCAAAAGCAGAAGGATTTTGTGTTGCTCCAAAAGCGCTGTTCTCCCCGCTGCTGCCTGCAGCAAACTCATCCATATTAGTCATTCCAATTATTACTCCATCTTCTGCCTTTATTTTTGAAATCACAGTCGCATCATAAGGAGCAATATAATTTTCCAAAACTTTAGAAGCGCAGTTGCATATCATTCCTTTAACATTAATATTGCTCTTTACAGCAATCACATATCCATACAATCTTCCTTTCTTTCCTATTCTCTTTACTTTTTCATCAATCTTTCTCGCTTCTTCAAGAGCATTCTCATTAACATGCAAAATAGCATTAATTTTTTTATTCTCCTTCTTTATCTTTTTCAGGTATTTCACTACTTTATCTTCTGCTTCCATATAAAATCCCATTCTTTTTTATATAATAAAGTTATTAAATCTTACCACTCAATCTTAGAAAATTGCTTCTTGACATAAATAATCTCCTGCAATTCATATAGCTCAAGAGTTTTTTCAACTTGATCTGAAAAATAACGCAGCTGATAATCTTTATCCTCTTTGTCAAACAGCTCAATTGCCATTTCCTTTGTGCCTGCATGGTCAATTAAAACATAATGCGCATCTACTTCATAATCTTTTCCATCAATTTTTACTTTATTGCCTTTTTTAATTTCTGATATTTGCTTTGACGCTTTTACAGAAATATTTCTATCCAAATCTTCCTTTTTCATAATTCTACCATTCCTTTTTCTCTGCGATTATAGAATCACCATATTTTTCAGGAGCATTTTCAAACATTCTCATCCTAAAATCCTTATCTTCTCTTGTCCCTTCTCCTTCTTCTCTATATCCACCAGATAACTTTTTCTTTTTTTTATCGCTAATTTTAACTTTTCCCAAAGCAGAACTGAATTTTCTCAAAATTTCCCGTGCTTCTTTTTCTATTTGCTTTCTCTTCTGTTCGGATGTTCCCACCATACCAAAAGCAGAAAGCAGCAATTTATAAATTTATTCACACTTGAGGATACAATCATTGGCATCCTGAATTGGAAGCAGGAATTGACCTAACTATAAAGAAAATTGAAGAAATTAAAATTAATCACCAACCCAATTAAAAACAAACATTTAAATAGTAATTATTATTAGTAAAATTAACTAAATTTAATAACTAGAATTTCAATGGGAATCGCAAAAATAACAAGAAACTTTCAGGTAACACTGCCAAAAGATGTAAGAAAGATAGTTGGAGTGAAAGAAGGAGACGAAGTTCTCTTCATAGTTGACGGAAATAATGTATCTCTTCTTAAATCTGAAAAAGATTCTATCATGGCAGCAGCAGGCATCTGGGAAAGCGTGAAGGAAACAGGGACAGAATATCAAAAAAGAGTGAGGAAAGAATGGAGAAAAAGACAGAAAGCTTTACAATGGTAATGATTGACTCAAGCATTTTTATCGATCATATTCGAGGATATAAACCAGCAGTCGAATTTTTTCAGTCTTTTTTATCACAAGAAAACAATGCTTCCTTTTCTGCATTAACAGAAACCGAACTGCTTTCAGGAAAAAGCTGCAATGATGCATTAACAAGATCAAAAGTGATTCAAATGCTTAATCATTTTACTAAAGTTGATATAAACAATCCAATTGCTAAGCTTGCGGGAGATATAAGAAGAACGCATAATCTTGATATTCCTGACGCAATAATAGCTGCAACTGCCTTGGTTCATAAGACAGAACTCTTAACGCGAAATGTAGAAGATTTTGCAGGAATTCCAGAACTGAAAGTGAGTAATCCTTATTAAAATCAAAAACACGATGCTCCTCTCCTGCAGTATTTCTCAATATAAAATGCCCTTAAAACAGGCTGAATTCTATCTATTATAAAGGAGCCGACAGACTCATTCATTCCAAGAAGCCCATCATTATACAGAGACTTACGCATCTCCCTCATTAAACTAAGTGAATTGCTGATTTGAAAAGTATTATATCTTTTATTATCATCTAATACACAAGAGCTATACTTCTGTAAAGAATCTTTATCTTCCTTAACCATAGAAAAAATCCTGCAAATCAGCTCGCTATCTTCTGTCTTAGAGAAGACCTTTTTTAGTATGTTCTCTGCATAAGTCCATCGTATATCTGGAGGCTCGTCTTTCTTCTCCTTACTCTCTAAATTATTTTCCATCTAACAAGCAAAAAATAAGACTATTATCTCATATTTAAAACTATCATCAAGCAGCTATTCTTTCATCATTGTCAGGAAAAAAATTATTATACTGTCCTCCGCTTATTTCTTTAGCACGCGACAAGAATCCGCGCGCTGCCAGTCTCCTCTCTGATGAAACATCTGGATAAATCTTCATTTTCTCCGGAAATTGCAATATATAAAACAAACGAAAACGCTCGCCAATGTGAAATCTCTCCACATCATTGACAATTTCTAAGGGTGTTGGCTCGCGTTTTAGATGTTCACCAAGAAAATACTTCTCCCCATGCAACCAAACAGAGCACATAGTAGCATAATGCTTTCTGCTCTCTTCATCACTAACTCCAAACGCATATCCTATTTCTTTCTGGACATAATAAGGAATATTATCAATGAATGCAACTTTCCATCTGTCATTTTTATCACTAATCATTGCACGATGCTCTGGAGAAAGGTTATTTCCTTGAAAATAAGAATCTCGTGGCATTACCATTCTTTCATGAAAAATACTCTGATACTCCATATATCCCCAAAATACATAAGTAACACTTATATTTAAAATTATTTATTATAAAATTATTCACAAAACTTTATCTCTTCTCTTTGATCTATCCAACTCTCAGAAAACTCTATAAGTTTTGAAACAGGCTCCATAGAAACAACTTTTCCGCCTTCACATTTCACATGAACATCAATGCACTCTCTATTGCTGTTGCAAATGGCAGTTGTCCAAGAATAATTTTTACTTATGTTTTCCAATTCTTCAACTGCTTTTCCAGTTAAAACTATTTTATTAGAAAAATACCCTAAAAAGAAAGCTACAGCTAAAACAGCTACAATTAAAGCAATATAATACCATTTCATTTAGAACTAAAAAAATGAGCGTTTATAAAACTAATGTTTTTTCATCAATTTTTCATTAATCTTTCCAGTATCTCCATCGCCTTTCTTTTTTCAATTCCTTTCCCAAGTTTCTGTATAACCAAACCCATATAAGCATTTGCGCTCAATCCTGGATTTTCCTTGACAATCTGCGCAATCTGCTCCTCTAAAACATCATGTCCTGTTCTATCAATTTTCAATGCATCTGAAACATTTTCTCCTGAAGCAATTCTAAACAATATTCCTTTTGTATCTCCTTCATTAACTCTGCCTGCTATAATTTCCTCCAAAACTTTCTCTAAAACTCTCTCACTCAAAATCTCTTCTATTTCACCAATACTTTTTTTCAGTTTACTGGCAAACTCATTTCTCCACAAACTAACCATCTTCGCCACAAGATTCGCGTCCTTATCATAAACTCTTAACAAAACTTCAAATTCATCAAGATGCCCGTCCAACACAAGCCCAATCATCTCGTCGCTTAATCCTTTCTTTCGTAATTCATCGCGAATCTCATGCTTAAGTTTCGGCAGTTTTTTCTTCAGTTCATTTATTCTCTCTCTTCCAATTCTCAATAACAACAAATCTGTTTCAGGATACATTCTCGCTTTTCCAGGTAAGGGCCTCAAAAACTCACTTTCGCCATTTTCCAGCGCATTTCTCACTTCTCCTTCTTTCTTTCCTTCTCCCAGCTCTCTCTGTTGTCTCTCTGTCTCTTTCCTAATAGTTTCAATCATCATTGAAGCATCCTGAAAACCTTTTATCTCAACTCTTTCATGCCCCTTTATGCTCATATTAACATCCTGCCTTATAGTTCCAATTCCCCTCTTCACTTTGCAAGCTCTTAATATTTCTCCTAATTTAAGCGCTGTCTCTTTAATTTTCTCCGGAGTATCTAAAACAGGGGCAGTTGCAATTTCAACAAGTGGAATTCCAAGTCTGTCAAGTCTATAAACTGCCTTATCTTTATCCTTGCTAATAATCCTCGCAGAATCTTCTTCTAAACATAAAGTATCAATTTTTACTTTTCCAAATGATGTCTCTACAAAACCAGAATGCGCTAACAGCAAAGTTCTCTGAAAACCAGATGTATTGCTCCCATCTATCACTGTCTTTCTCATAATTTGTATAATAGGATAAATCTCGCAATTTAACAATAAAGCAATTTTCAGCGCTTCATTTAAAGCCAGTTCATTAATAAAATGTGGTGGCTCTTCATCAATCTCTACTAAACAAATACTATCTTTATATCCCTGATAATAAAATTTTCTCCCAATTTCCATTTCATGAGAGACCGCAGCATCAATTTCTCCTGTTTCCCCTGCAACAGCATGCAATTTCCTCATAATTGTAAAATCCGGCTCATCATTCCTTAAATATCCAGGACAAGCACAGAAAAGCTTTCCGCAATCAAGCTGTTGATGAATCTCAAGCCCTGTCTTTAATCCTATCTTTGTGTATTCCATATAGAAACATTAGAGAAAAGAGATATTAAATGTTATGGTAAACTAAATTTATTTTTTGGTTATTGGCCTGCTTTTGTGTAGTCTCTTGTCTAGTTCTCTCAAGAAAAGTTCAGTAGGAAAAATTCCTAATCTGTCGCTTTTGAATTCTTCTCTTCCTATCTTAAGCCTGTCATGCAAATTTTTAGATTCACCGGTTCTTGAAAGATAATCAGTAATTTGCTTTGATGTATAACCTCTCTTTTCTAAAACATAGAGCATTCCAATAATATCTCCTGTATGCTGCAATTCTCCTTTCGGAGTAATTAATTTGCCTTTAATAAGAGATAATGGGCTTATCACATTAACTGGAATACCAAAATGAATATTTGTTTCTATATCTCCAAATTTTTCTGCAAAATTACCTTTATAGAAATCTATCTTGCATTCTTCGTTTTCATCAGCTGCTAATTTAATAGTCGCCTTATCTTCTAAATTCGGGCTTTCTAAACAGCTTTTGATATTATACCCTGATCTTATAGCATTCAAGACCTTCATATTTCCAGCCATGTCTATATCATTAGAGCCCCTCCAAACACTAGCAATATTCTCTCCCTTATCTTTCATTAAATGGGATAAAACTGCATATCCTCCAAATAAAACATACTCTCTGTTTAAACCCAAATTATTAAAATGCGCTGCTAAATCCAAAGAGTATGCTAAAACTGTCTTAGTTGGTTCATGAAGATTTGAAAATACCTGCAAATAAGTTTCCACTCTCCCTTCAGGAATACTGTCTTCTAAATGTTTAAACACCATAATATTCTGGCTTTTTTTAACTATTTAAATCTTTCTAATTGTAACTTCTATTAAGTTACAACATCAAAAAGTCCTTGTGTTTGACCATGGGCTTTAGCCCATGGTTTGTTTAGGACTTTTGGATGCTCAAGGAACAACCTTGCCTTGAAAGGCAAGGTTTTCTTCAAGTTCCTTGACATAATTATTTCAAAGAATTAGGTGATAGAGTATAAAGCGTAGTTGTTGTAAAAATCCTTTGCATATGATGATAATCAAAATCCTTGCGAACATCACTTAATGTAAGAGGATGGCAGAGTGCTGCATGATGCAACTGATCTTTACGCGGAGTATAAGCTACTAATCTTTCATCCAAACAACTTACAAAACATCTTTGCGTCCCATCTGCCTCGCACTTTTCATTGACTAAATCATAAAATTCCTTACTTTCAGGCAAATCAGTTAATAAAAAAGACATCAAATAAAGATCATTCCTCTTCGGCATTCCCTTTGCTATGCCCAATGCAACATCAATAGAATGTTTTTTCCCATCAATATCATAATTAGCAGCAGAATTAAGCACTAAAACTTTGCCTTGCTTTAATGAATTAAATTGCAAACGTTCTTTCAAAAAAAATAAATGATTTTCGACTGATTTTGCTCCCATTGAACACCAATTAAATAATTGTTTTTTGCCTTTTTAAACATTTAGATTCAAAAGTCCTATAAAAAATAAACATTAACTCCAAACTTCATCTGTATAAATTAAAACCTATCAACCAAAATGTATAAGAACTTTTTTAATTTCATTTATTGTTTTTTGCTGGTCTTTTTTATTAGACATTCTTACAAATCTTATCAATAAATCAGTAAGTTTTGATTGCTCCATTATTCTTAACTTATAACCATCAGTTATAAAATAAAATCTAAATGATTTGTATTTAATCTCTTTTATCACTATTCCTCCTACTTCTCCTAAAGTTTTACCTTTATGAGGATTCTCTTCTAAAGATTGCATCTGTCTGAAAATTGTCTTGGATTCCTGTTTAAATTTCCTAAGAATCTCATTTTTAAGGCTTTCATCTATTTCGACTTTGGCCATTTATTGTCTGCCTCTTTAATTGCTTCTTCAATTGGAACAAAGCCCTCTTCAGACATTAAAAACTCCCTTAATTGCTCCTTTACAGCCATTGAATATATTCGTTTAAGAATTTTTTCGTAACTTTCCCCTTTTGTTCCAAATGTAGCTATCTTATTCTTCATTTCCTTGCTCAACTGTATTGTTGTAATTTCCATAGTAACTATATTTACCATAGAAATTATAGTTTATAAATCTTTAGAATTAATTTACTCTGTTGAAAATCTATAGTCTGTTTGACAAAAGCTTTAAAATCTAAGCTCTCAATGTTAATAAATGAGAATACTTGAACTGACAACTTACAGCGCAGGAACATGCGGTGTATTCGCGCGCGTTCGCGAGGAATCCATAAGGTTAGCAAAAAAAGGCCATAAAGTAGCAATCTTTTCCACAAATCACACAAAGGGCTCATCAGAAATAGCTTCTTCAAGAGATTCTCTTGGCTCTGTTTCAATCACTCGTTTTCCAGCGCATAAACTTGGCGGTGAAAGTTTCTCGTCATGGAAGTTTGACAAAGAAGCTCTTGCTTTCAACCCAGATATAATCATTACCCATGCGTATAGGCACACACATACAACTCGCGCTCTCAAAATAGGTAATCATTTGAAAATTCCTGTCTTCCTAGTAACTCATGCTCCATTCGAGCGTTCTGAAACGCGCTCTCTTTTATCAAAAATAGCAGTTTCATTTTACGATTCTTTCATTGCTAGAAAAAAACTAAACAAATTCACAAAAATAATAGCAATAACTAATTGGGAAATCCCTTACTTATTAAGACTAAAAATCCCCAAAGAGAAAATTGCTTACATTCCAAATGGCATTCCTGAAGAATTCTTTAAAATCAAAAAAGCAAAAACAAAAGAAGAAAATAAAATTCTTTTTCTCGGAAGAATCTCTCCAATAAAAAACTTAGAAACAGCAATTAAAGCTCTTCCTTTAATAAATGATAAATCCATAAAATTGGAAATTGTCGGCCCGACAGAATCAAATTATCTGCAAAAACTAAAAGCTCTTATTTTTTCTCTTAATCTGGCAAATCGCGTTATTTTCTCTCATCCTATTCTTGACATCAAAGAAAAAATAAAGAAAATCGATGAGGCAAGAATATTTATTCTGCCTTCAATAAGTGAAGGTATGCCACAATCATTAGTTGAGGCATTAGCAAGAGGCAAGCTCGTCCTTGCCAGTAAAAATCCAGGCAATTCTGATCTTATCCAAGACAGCAAAAACGGATTTCTCTTCCCTGTGGCAAATGCAAAAGCACTCGCATCCCTCCTCGACAAAACACTTTCACTCTCTTCGTCAAAAGCTCAAAAAATAAAAAATACAGCGCGCCTCTCTGTAAAGCAGTTTGTCTGGCCTAAAATAATCAACAAAATCAATAAAATAATACAATCTAAAAATTCCGACAAAATATTTATAAATCTATAAAGATATAAGATACCATGGACTACAAGACTGTAGGAAAAGTTATTCTTAATGTCTTTTTCGTATTATCAATTATTTTTGGAACATTTGCATTCATCTTTAAGTCATTTGGATGTAGCTTTGTAACAGGATCTAGCTTTTCCTGCGATATTTTATTACCTTTATATTTTATTTTATATGTAATTGGAATTATTTTAGCTATAGTATCAATAGTAGGGTTTTTCATTAAGAAAGAAAAATTCTCAAGGCTATGTTTTATCCTTAGGATAATATGGATTGTACTATTTATTGCAACAACAATGCTCTTTTCCTCTTACGAAAATCTATCAAATGCCAGTTCTATAAAAATGAAGTTGGAAAAGACAGATCTAAAGAGCTGTGAAAAGGAGTTTAAATCAACTGGCGATTCTGGTTGCTATGCTACCTATGCTGAACTTATCAAAGATTACACTTATTGCGAGAAAGTTTCAGTTAATGCAGGAATTAACGGAGATACAAGATTTTACTGCTTTATCAACTTTGTAGAACAAGTTCCAGATGCTGTTAATTGGTGCAAAAAAATATCATCTTTAGAACCATATGTAGACCAATGTTTAGAGATAGCAGCCAAAGCGCGACAAGACCAAAAGTTATGCAACCGTATTATCTCCACGAGCACAAAAAACAAATGTCTTTCACAATTTAGTTGATTATTTCTTTTAGAAAAATAACTTTTTAGCTACTTCTACTTTTTTCAGCGAATTTTCTTATATGTGCAACAAAGAACTTGGCATTTTCAATTGACTTTTCAGCAGGCTCATTATTTGCCTGAGGATAGGTTTTGTAGGTATATTCTGTTCGCTTTTCCTCTTCATCTTCCAAAATTAAAAGTAATGTTTTTGCTTTAACTTTTACATCTTCATAAATATTTAAAAGTTCATCATCTAATGCTTCTGTTTTGACAAGTTTCTTGAACTTTTGATATACAAAATTATGCTGTCCCTGTTCTTGTATTGCTATATTTTTAGATAAAAGATAATATTTTGCGCTATAAAATATTGCATAATGAGCATGGCTTATAACTGCGCTATAAAAAGTACTGCTTAAAGGAACATTTAATGCTGTTTTTTCAGGAGAATTAGAACTCAGTTTATATAATAATTACAGCAATCTCATGTTCTGCTCGTTCAATTAAAAAATCATCCTTTGAATCCATAATCACTTTATTCTGGATATGTAAAACATATTTTTCTAATGCAGTCAGTTCAGTTTTCGTAAGTTATTTAAACGCCTGCTGTTTTAGATAAAGCATGGAAACAACTATAGATACAGTGCATCAAGATATATTAAAATTACAAAAACAAATAGAACTACTAAATAGGATTTTACTGTATGAAGGAAAATTAACTTCTTGGGCAAAGAAAGAATTAGCGAAAGCAAGAGTGGAAAAAGAGGACAATTATACTTCTTTAAATGATTTATGAGGTAAGATTTTCAAATCAAGCAACTAAATTTATTAGAAAACTCCAGCTAGATATTCAGAAGAGAATAAAGTCAAAGTTCAGAGAAGTAGCAGATAATCCTTTCAGACATATTGAACACTACGAAGGAAATTATTATAAAATAAGAATCGGAGATTTTAGGGCATTAATAGATATTGACAATGAAAGAAAAATAATCTGGGTGAGGGTTTTTGATAAGAGGAATAGAATCTATAAAAGATAATTTTTAAGTTGCATCCCTTAATCCTTAATTTCTAAATAGTCAATCTCTCATTCAACTCTCCAGCAAAATTCTCCAGCATTTTTTCCTTTACTTTGCCTTTCCATCCATAATGTCCAAGAACAAAGCCCAATTTCACAAGAGCTGTTTCAACAAGCATGTCCTCTAAAAAAATAACTCCTGCTTCAGCTAACTCGCGCCCATTGCCATATACATAAGGGTCAAGCCTCCCATGCAAAGTCTGCGCTGCTGCACAAATAATAAATCCGTCATGAATATGTTTCTTCAGTTTAGGAACCCAGCTCTGCATAGAATCTGATGCAGCAACATGCCCCAAACCGCTCATTTCCAGAACAATCCCTTTATATTTTAAAGCATGAAAGTCAAGAATAGATGGATCCTGCCCCGGATAAAATTTCACAAGAGCAACTTTGTCAGTATATGAAACATCCAATTCAGTTTTTCCCTCATTTCTTTTTTTATATTTTGAAATAAATTCAATTCTATCAGACCACACTTTAGCGATTGGCTCGCAATTAACAGGCTGAAAAGCATCTCTTCTGCTCGAATGCATCTTCCGTACTTTAGCTCCCTTTAAAGCATGACAAAACTCGTCATTTAAGTTTGCATGTCCAACAAGCATCACTTCAGCACAATCTGACAAAGCCATTTTTGCAGCACATTGTAAATTCAAATACGCATCACTGCTCGCCCTGTCAATACTTCTTTGCGAATATGTCAAAACAACAGGCTTACTCAAATTTTTCAAAAAGAAAGAAAGAGCAGCAGCAGTATAATGCAATGTATCTGTCCCATGTGTAACAATCACTCCTTTAACTTTAGAGTCATCAAGCAATTCCTTGACACTTTCTGCAATCTTTATCCAATGATAACTCGACATTGACTCTGAAGATATTAAAAATTCATTCTTTACAATGACATTCGCCATAGAAAACAATTCAGGATAAAACAAAGCTAATTCTCCTGCATTCGTAAGTGGTTTTACTCCGCCTGTTTTTGCATCTAATTTTGAGGCAATTGTCCCTCCTGTAATAACAAGTCCAATACAAGGCAATTCTGGATTAATTTTCTGAACTACATCTTTCCATTCTCTCCCGCTAAACTTCTTTAAAACTCTCCCAGCCAAAATATTTTCTTTAGGAATTCCAATATTATATCCTGATTCCAGCTTTATCAATACAATATTCTTATCTGCACTCTCCAGTATAGTTCCATCAAGCTCTTCCTGCGCAAGACGCAATCTAACTTCATCTCCAGGCTCAAATCTCGACATATCCATTATTTAATAAAATGAAATCTCTATAAAAACATGTCTATGCAGTTGTATTACTAAGTTAAAGGTTAGTAGAGGGGCAAGATATCCAGATAATTCAACAACAGGCAATTCTAAAACAAAAACATTAAAAAATGAGTAAATATTGATATATTCATGCTTCAATATTTTATTGGGACAATGTTTTTCTTTATAGTTTGGCTAGTCCTATTCCTGCATAAGAAATTTTTAAGAAAAGAAATGTTAATAATGAGCTTAATTGTTGCTCCAATGGGACCATTATCAGCAATTTTCTATCTTAGAGATTATTGGCACCCAGAGTATTTATTTTCTATTTTTGGAGTAGGAATTGAAGATTTATTATTCTCTTTTTTTATTGGAGGTATAGGAAGTGTTGCTTACGAAGAGTTCTTTATTAAGAAGATGAGGAAAACAAAAAGAGAACAATCAAAAACTCTTGCATTTATTGGACTAATCTGTTTATTTTTATTAATTATTTTGACCTTTGTTTTCAAGATAAATTCTATTTATTCTTCATCAATTGTATTTTTGGTTGCTGGTGCCATTGTTATCACTAAAAGACATGATTTATTAAAAAATGCAATAGGAAGCGGTATTTTGGTAGCACTAATAATGTTAGTATTCTATATTTTCTTTGTTGGTATATATCCCGCAATTATAGATGATTGGTGGAAATTAAATAATATCAGTGGGTTACTTGTATTCGGTACTCCAATTGAAGAGTTGATTTGGGGATTCTCATGGGGTTTCTTATCCGGTCCGTTTTATGAATTCTGGAGAGGTTTTAAGGAACAAGAGTAGCGCTAAATTTAAATTGAAAGTCTCTGATGAACCAAGCTTTTCATTGAGACATATTATTCCAAAACCAAAATGTTTATATATAGATGATACTAATGTATAACTATGGCAATTGAAGTAAAACTTAAACGATGGGGAAATTCAATGGCAGTAATTGTACCAAGCACACTCATTGAACAAAAGAATATGAAAGAAAATGATACGCTTCTTATAGAAGTAGTCAAGAAAGCAAATCTTTCAGACATCTATGGGATGATTAAAAAGAGAAAAATGTCTGGTCAAGAGGCAAAAGATCTGGCGAGAGAAGGATGGGACTAAACCAATGTTTCTTCTTCGATACATATGCGCTTTACGAATTGCTTCATCAGAATCCAAATTACAAGAAATATATATTCGAAGTGAGCATTATCACAACGAAACTCCAATTAATGGAACTGCACTATGTCCTTTTGCGAGTATACGGGAAAGAAGAAGCAAATCGCGCATTTGAGCGATTTAGAGAATTCTGCGTTGAAATTGATGATGAAACAATCAAACTTGCGACGTCCTTTCGGCATCAAAATTATACTCGTAAACTCTCTTATATAGATTGCTTAGGGTATATTTTAGCAAAGAAGTATAACATCTTATTTCTTACAGGAGATGAGCAATTTAAGGATTTTGAAAGAGTAGAGTTTGTAAAATAAAATTGTTTGAACAGCTGTTGTTTGCTTTTAATTGCATAAAATCCGCACCAATTCAATATTCCCTGGCAATATAAACTGTTTCCTTGGCTTTTTTCCCGCATACAGCACATTTTCCGCCAATATTTCCTCTTCCAATCTCATCAAACTTCCTTCCCCTGACTTTTCCCCCTGTCGCTTCCTCAATTTTTTTAGCGCACTCTTCTCCCTCTTCCTCAACAGAACAAAATCCGCATCTAACAATTTTTCCAGATTCAATAACCTGCTTTATTCTTTTCAAATCCAGAGCACTGACAATTCTGTCATCAAAAACTTTATCTGCCTGTTTTTTTAAATTGCTGTCAAATTCCTGAGAGACTTTTTTAAGATAATCAATTAAATTTTCTTCTTTAACAATTTTTTTTTCATTTAAATCCCTTCTAAAAACAGTAACGCTTTTTTCTTTTATGTCTTTTAATCCTATATCTATGCGAATAGGAACTCCTTTCATTTCCCAATAATTAAACTTCTCTCCTGCACTCTTCCCGCTAGAATCCAACTCAACTGAAAATGAATGTGTTTTGAGTTTGCTTACTAAATTATTTGCTTTTTCAGCAACTTTTACATCATCACTAACAGGCACAACAACAATCTGCACAGGAGAAAGAACCCAAGGCAACCTCAAACCTTTATCATCACCATGAACAATTACTATGCTTGCAAATATGCGCGAGATAGCAGGCCCATAACATGTAATCCATCCATATTTATCTTTTCCCTCTTTATCTTTAAATTTTACATCGAATCCTTTTGAAAATTTTTGTGAGAGCAAGTGCGTAGAAGGCTGCTGCACAACTCTCCCATCAGGATTCAATACATCTGCAGCAAAAGTTTTCTCCGCTCCAGGAAAAGTATCCCATGTTGGCCTCTCAAAAAAGATAAAGGGCAGCCCAAAAATATCATTTAATATTTCTTTTGTAGTCTGCATATCTTCTTTTACTTGATTTTCAGCATTCTCTTTTGTAGCATGCACACAATGTGTTTCAATCCAATGAAATTCCCTGCTTCTTAAAAAAGGTCTGGTTGCTTTTGTTTCATAACGAAAAACATTTGCTCTTTGGTATGTCTTAAAAGGCAAATCATTATAACTGCGTATCCACAAGGAAAACATTTGATAAAAAGCAGTCTCTGAAGTAGGCCTTAAAGCAAGTCTCTCTTCAAATTTCCTATCTCCCCCATAAGTCACCCAAAAAACTTCTGGCTTAAATCCTTTGATATGTGTACTTTCTTTTGTTAAATTGCTCTCTGGAATAACTGCTGGAAACCAATAAGGTTTATGCCGCTTACTTTGCAGTGTATCCTCAAAAAATTTATATATCTTCTCCATAACCATTACAGACCAAGGCTGGAAAACTAAAAATCCTTTGACATTATATCTCAAATCAGCCAGCTCTGCCTTTTGCACAATCTGACTGTACCATTCAGAAAAATTTTCATTTTTCTTAACTGTCAATCCTTTGTTGTCTTTCTCTTCTTTTTTTTCAACCATATTTCTTTATGTGGGTAAGTATTATTAAATCTTGTTAAATAGGCCTACGAGGAATCGAACCTCGGTCACAGCGTCCGAAGCGCTGGATTCTGTCCACTAAACTATAGGCCCTTAAATTTAGAGAACGCGTACCTTTTTTAATGCTTTGCATATTAATTAATTTAAAACGGAGTTGTTAAGTAAACGTCTGGAATTTTAAAAAAAATTTAAGGTTTCTTCACAATCAGCTTATTTTTCTTAATTTCAGCTTCTAAATTCTGTCCTTCTTTCCACTTTAATTCCTCTACGATATTTAGAGGTATAACTATTGAGCATAAAATACAAAATGTAAGAAAAACAAAAATTCATAATTATAGAATTGAAACTATATTTATAAAAATCAAAGACAGAGTTATAGATTTCAGAGGATTAAAAGCTCTATGGTCTGCCCCTATTTTAATGACTGTAATAGTCATTCAGCACAACTTTATAGAAAACCATTCAACTACTGATGAAGTTCCTTCTGAAAGAGCAGGAGTTAATTTAGAATTGGGAGAAAATAGAT
>JBBSYH010000002.1:19474-19969 GCA_038045365.1 Nanobdellota archaeon | reverse complement strand
TTTCAATCCTATAATTATGGATTCTTGTTGTTTGATAATTTTGTATTTTATGCTCGATTGTTAAGCCGCCAAGCTTGTTGGAATAGAAAAGCTTTTTAAACGCCTTAGGGTAGAAAACACCACCATCTGTCTGAATGAATTTAGGTTTTCCTTTTTGAATTGACTTAAATAAGAACTTTTGCGCTTCTTGTGGATTACCAGATAAGCTATAATGAAATCCCGTTATTAAACGAGTATCCCAATCCAGACAACACCAAAATCTATCGTCTCTGCCTTCGCAATCTATTAGGGTTTCATCAGCATAAAAACTATTTCCCATATTGTAACCTAATTTATCAACAAATTTACTAACTTTTAATGTGTATCTTCGCACCCAATCAAGAATACTCATGTGACTTACTTTGGTGTTCATATGTCTGCCTAATTGGTTTCTCATTTTTCTACTTGATAAGTTAGAAACATACATATCAATCGACATTACAATTATATCTTCGT
>JBBSYH010000002.1:0-19464 GCA_038045365.1 Nanobdellota archaeon | reverse complement strand
TGTAAAAAACCTTCGACAAATCTTGCAATAATATTTCTGAATCTTACCTCGATTTTCGGTTTTTCTATAACCTTTCTTAGAAAAATTAGTACTTGAACAATGTTTACATTTTATAACATCTTTCATGTTATTATTAGGTGCCCGAACTATATAAACCTTTCGGTGCCCTAATGTTAATTGGTTTCTTTGTTTTCTTCGATTAATATTTTGCCGTTTTTTGTCGTTATTTTAAGCTCTTTATCAATAAGTCCAGAATCTTCAGCGACTTTTTTAGGCAAAGGTGCGCGGTACTTATAATATTCAGTCTTGCCTACTGTTTTATCATATGTCTTTATTATCTTCATAAAAAACTTAGGTGCCCTAAATATTTAAATCCTTAGGTGCCTGAGCTAATAAATTATTCTTTTTATTAAAACAATCTTCGCAAAATTTGTTTTTATCAAAAGTTTGCAAGAATCTATCTTTTCTATAATAAACTGTCTCACCTTTACGTATCAATTTGTTACATTTACTACAGCAATGTTCTACTCTTGCTTTGTGAGGTGATAACGGAATAGTTGAATACTTACCCATCTCATTCTTTTAACACGAACGTTGGTTTTTGTTGATTCCACCAGTAAACCATTGCTCTTTCGTGCTTTTTGCATTTAACTTTCCCCAATTGAACCATTTTTCTCAAATGCCTGTCAATTCTAGCATAAAGGGCTGATTGCCCATCTTTCCATTTTGAAAAGGATTTGTTTTCTATATCTTTTTGATTAATACCAAAGGTTTTTACCATAATCCATGAAATGGTATATGCATTTTCAGGGTCATTTTTTAAAGTCTCTTCTATCTTGGCTGTAGTATCTTCATTTATGAGTTCTTTTACAGGTATTGTTTTTTTCATTATTCTTTTATCCTCCTTTCAGCTATTATGACTATCATAACTATTTAACTACGTAGTATAGATAGTATATAAATCTTTTTATTATCCAATTTATTAATCAAAACTTAAAAGTAGGTGTCGCTAACTTTACAGCCCATGTTTTCTTAAGTTTGACAAAAAGCAAAATTTATAAAAGCAGTTCTGTAAAAGATAAGATGAAGAGGACTAAAATTAAAGATTTAAAAGAAAAAATTGGAAAAAAAGTCCTGATAAATGGATTTATTCATGAAATAAGAGACCAAAGCAAAGTTAAATTTCTTCTTATAAGGGATAACTCCGGCATTATTCAAACAGTAGCTACACCAGACAAAAAAAATATCTTTGATAAAATAGGAAAACTGCCTAGAGAATCTGTTATAGCGATAGAGGGTTTGGTAAAAGAAGAGAAGCAAGCCCCCTTAGGAATAGAAATAAAAATTGAAGATTATCATGTTCTCTCAGAAGCAGATAGCAGTCTTCCAATTCAAGTAGCAGAGAAAAATAAAGATGGTGCATCATTGCCAGTTAGACTTAATTGGAGATGGATTGATTTAAGAAAGCCAAAGAATCTTCTTATTTTTAAAATTTGGACATTTATGGAAAAAGCAATGAGGGAATTCTGGGATAAGAATGAATTTATTCAGATTCATACTCCAAAATTCATGGGAGCGCCAAGTGAGTCAGGAGCAGAATTATTCAGTGTGGATTATTTTGGAAAGAAAGCTTTCCTAGCTCAATCTCCACAATTTTACAAGCAGATGGCTATGGCGGCAGGGTTTGAGAAAATATTTGAAATAGGACCTGTATTCAGAGCAAATAAGTCCCACACAGTAAGACACGACACTGAATTTACAATGATTGATATGGAAATCTCATATATTGACTCTCATGAAGAAGTTATGCAACTAGAAGAGCAATGGATTAATTATTTCATAGGAAGAATTAAGGAAGTCTATGGAAAAGAAATAAAAGAAGTTTTTGGAGCTGATATTATTGTTCCAAAAATTCCTTTCCCGAGAATTACAATGGCTGAAGCTCAAAAATTAATAAGAAAGCTGGGATATAAATGCCAAAATGATGATTTTGATGCAGAGGGAGAGAAACTGCTCTGCCAAAGTATGATGAAGCAGTTTGGACATGAATTTGTATTTGTTACTGAATACCCAATAAGTGCGAGACCTTTTTATCACATGAGATTTAGTGAGAGACCAGAAATAACAAAAAGCTTTGATCTGCTTTGGAAAGGTACAGAGGTTACAACAGGAGCTCAAAGAGAGCATAGGGCGGATATTCTCAAAAAACAAGCAATCGAGAAAAAGATAAATCTTGACCTTATAAAAGATTATCTTAATTTTTTTAAATATGGCTGCCCGCCGCATGGGGGATTTGCAATAAGCCCTACAAGATTTCTTATGTTAATGCTTGGAATAAAGAATGTCAGGGAAGTTACATTTCTTCCAAGAGATACAGAAAGACTTAATCCTTAACAGATAAATATTAAAAACCGAATTGCCTCAAATAAAAATGGAAATGAAATACAAGGTAGCTGTTACTTTTTGTTTTGCTGTCATTTTAATAATTTCTCTTTATCTTGGGAGTCAGTGGATATCAAAAACTACTGGATATACAATAGGAGAAGACAATAAAGTAAAGCTGGCATCATGTCTAAAAGAGAAGAAAAGTATTTTATATGTATCAAATTCCTGTCTTGAATGCGAAGAGCAGGAGAAGATACTTGGCATGGGTGCAGAAATAATTGAGAAAATAATGTGCGAAGAATTTGAATGCGAAGACATAAAAGAAACTCCTGCCTGGAAAATAAATGGTAAAATAATTTATGGAGTAAAATCAATTAAAGAGCTCTCTTTGCTTTCTGGATGTTAACTATCAAAAAGTCCTTGTGTTTGACCATGGGCTTTAGCCCATGGTTTGTTTAGGACTTTTGGATGCTCAAGGAACAACCTTGCCTTGAAAGGCAAGGTTTTCTTCAAGTTCCTTGACATAAAAAATAATTTGGTTTTATTCTTTTTTATTCATTAAAGTATATATTGTTCCGAAAAATCTTCCTAATTGCAGTTTATAAGGCTTGCTTTCTCCTTGCTCAAGTGTGTAAAGCCTAAGCGCTTCAAATCTTGTTAATCCGTAGAGACTCCTTGCTTTTTCAAGCTGCATCTTTTCTATATCAAGATTATTTCTGTCTTTTTCTGGAAAATTTATGTTAAGAGCTCGGCAGTAAAAATCAAAATCAAAAGAAAAACTTTCTTTGCTAGAAAAATTAGGAACATAAATATTTTCATGAATATTTATTCTCTTTGTAAAATCTTCGGGCAAGTTAATATTAAATTCTTCTCTTGCAATACGTCCTGAATGATATACTAAAGAAATTAAATCAGGTGCGTATTGCTCTGTTTTTTTGAAAGCAGCCAGGAAAAACTCCTGGGAGCTTCTTTCTAATTCCCCCATATATCTATAATTTAAAGGAAAAATATCTTCTTCCTGAAAAACCCCTATAGTGCAAGGTCCTGAGGAACAATGCTTTAGGGCTGCATCAATTATTTCCTGAGAAGAAATTTGTGAAATAGTGCTTCCTTCTTTTCTTATGACTTTCTCCAAAGACCCAAATTGATAGCTAAAAGCAGATTTTATCATCTAATTTAAAAGCTGTTCGATTATAAATAATTTATTGTTATCTTGCGGCATCAGCCTGTTTTTCAGATTCATTCTTCTTGCTAATTGAATAGCTATCCATACTGCCTTTAGAAGCAGAAATTATCTCATTAGCAAGAGAATCTGACATTTTTATTTTTTTTCCGAACGAGCGCGCATAAGCTCCTTGAACAATCCATCTTATAGCTAAATTAATTCTTCTAATTGGACTGCAATCAACTGCTTGGGGATATCTTGCTCCTGCATGCTCAATTACTGTTATTTCGTCTTTAGGAGAGCCATTTTCAATTGCATCAATTAAAATCTGTATTGGATTTTTTCCTGTTTTTTCCTGAATTTTTCTAAGAGCTTCAAGCACTGTTTTCATGTTTTTATTATATTTTCCTGAACTCCAGGAAGTTATTATTCTGTGCTTTTTTCCTACGTGGCCAGGGACTGCAAGGCGATTTGCCAATCTTTCAACAACATTAACTTTAATGTTTGCAAATTTTTCTTTTCTTCTGCCCTGTGATTTTAGCATTATCTTCCCGCTAAGATTTATGTAAGGCTTTAAAGATGGGTCCTTAACCTGCATTTGCGAAATATCATAAATATCAAATATCTTGAAAGAATCTTGGTTTGTCATATTACTCTCTTTCCTGCCTCTGAAATTTTCTTAAGGCCGTTAATATTGCTAAAATACTCAACTAAAGATGATTTTGTGTTTTCATTTCTTGCCCATATTTTAATATGGTATTGGTCTTCTATTTTTTTCTGAATATTTCTTCTTTTATAGATTATCTCATCAATTTTATTGATTATGTCTATCCCAGCTATGTAAATGCCGAGATATTTTATGTCATAGTGCTTAATTAAGCAATGGCTGTCCATATCTAAAGGACCAATAATCTCATATTTGCTGTCTTTTAATTTATTATTAATAATATTGAATAATTCACTGCTTTCAATGTTTGATTCACAAAGAAGGGATATTTCATTCCATTTTTTTCGAGATTTTCTTGCCGCCATTTTATCTTCTTCCTTTTTCTATTTTGCCCTTAACCAAAAGGTGCAAAGGCTGTTCATTTACTTTAATTACCTGAAATCTTATTCCGGGAATATCTCCTTTGGAACGGCCCATACGACCCCCTATTCTTTCAATTATTACTTCATCATGCTCGTCAATGAATCTTTGCGCAAGATTTCTTGGAATGAATGCCCCAACCTGAATTCCGTTTTTTATAAGCTGAACTTTGCAGCATTTTCTCATTGCAGAATTTGGCTGTCTTGCTTCTTTTTGAAATTTTGATATTACTATTCCTTTTGCCTGTGCAGAGCCTTTTAGAGGATCTACTTTTACCCTCAAACCCAGAACTCTTTTTTTGTAAGCACTCTGGCTCCACCTAAATTTTCTCTGGTTTTTAATCATTCTTCTTGCATTCATCAATCCCATTATATTACGTCTTATGAAAAATGGTTTTTAAATGTTTAGATTTTTTTAATATTTGTCAGATGATATTCTATTAATATAAAGTAATGAAATTTTGAAAGTATTGCTGAATTTGTTAATGTGTTAGACAGATAGATGATTTTCTTATTTTATCATATGAATATTCGCGCCCTCAAAATGCGCGCCCTTAATACTCTCACTCAAAATATTCGTATTCTTAAGATATGCCCCTCTAAAATTTCGCCCCATAAAGATTCACCCTCTCAAGATTCGCCCCATGAAGATTCGCCCTTACAAGATTCGCCTTCTCAAGATTTGCCCTTATAAGATTCGCATATCCAAGATCTGCAGATCTAAGATTCGCATATCTAAGATCTGCATATCTAAGATTCGCCTCATAAAGATTCGCCTCTCTAAGATCCGCCCTCTCAAGATCTGCTTTATTAAGATTCGCCCCACTAAAAGTTGAGCCATAGAAGTTTGTATGTTTAGCTATAACAGAAGGCAAATACAAATTTTTAGCTTTTAAATATCTAAAACTTGAGCCAGATAAATTAAGACAAGAATCCTTTAATTTTTGTTCTTTTAGATATTTTGTTAAATCATCAAAACTTTCGTGGCTGTTTAAGTCAAAGCTTTCTTCTAGTATAATATTTGAGAAATCAGTTTCTCCAGATAGGACTTTCTTTACGAATTCTTTGCCTTTTAATTTTGTTAATGCCATATTCTTTTATGGATAAAGGGTATATAAACCTTTTTAATGTTATAACTACTAAGTTACTATATATTTAATCTAATATATTGAGATTTTTTGTGGGATTAAATAATCTTCAAGTCAATTCCGAATGTATCCTTAACAATCTGCCTTAGCTCATCTTCTCTGCGCCTGTTCCTTCCAATAAGGGCTGCCTTGCTTTGACTTCCTGCATTCAGAATAAAAATATTATCTCTTATTTCTAAAGATTTGAATTTTACAGGATAAACTATATCATCTACAAAAGATTCTGCTTGGGATATGCTGTTTGCTTCTTTAATAACTCTTACTCTTTTTCCTAATTTATCTTGAATTTTTTTTACATTTATTCCACCAGGGCCGATTGCTCTTGAAACAAGCTCTTGGGGAACCGCAAATATTATTGTATTATTATAAATAAAGCACTTTCTAGTCTTTACTCTTGAAGCATCGTCGAGAAGATTAATATATCTTATTGTTTGTATATTTATTATTGACATTTTATTTTACTGACTTTTTTCCTTTTTCAAGGTTTTTTTCCATTATCAGCGGTCCTGTAACCTTTACTAAAAGTCCTGGAAGGCCTGTTCCAACAGGAATTGCCTGATTAAGAAGAATATTCTCTATTACTGAACTTAACTCATCTCTCCCTCCCTGAATAGTTGCTGCAATAAACTGTTTGTCAGGTGTTTCAAATGTCGCTCTTGCAAGAATACTTGCTTTTTCAGAAATTATTCCCACTCTTGTAACTCCCTTAACAACGCCTGATGATGTCATTGCATCTGCAATAAGCTTAAGATGCCTGTTATCTATATCTAAACCTTGGGACTTTAACACTTCTTTTATTTCACGAATTATTGTTTCTCTTGCCGCTTCTATTCCAAAAACTTTTGCAGTGTCATGAATATCGTTTGAAACAACTTTGTCTACGTCAATTCCATTTACTAATATTATCTCCTCCAAGTTAGAGCCTGCAGTTAAAATAACAAAATCTTTTCCTCTGTTTGCGACAACTACTTGAGAAATTCCCTTTATTCCTGAAATAATACTTTCTTTAAGCTTTTCTTTAATCTTATACAACATCTTAAAATCAGAATCTTCTAAACTAATGCTCAACCTCATATCGTTTAATTTAACTTTGAATCCTTTTTCGCTTATCTTTTCAGCTATTCTTTGCGCTCCTGTATGTACTGTCTTGAGAGCCTTGCTGTCTAAAATAATTTCTATTTTCTTGTTTGAAAAATCTATTTTTATTTCTGAAATTATTTCTTTGATCTTCATTTCCTTTATTTTTTCTGCAATTACTTTCGCATCTTTTTCATTATTATGCTCTTTATCTAGAAATACTTCCATGCGCGGAGTTGAAGGCTGTTTTCTTGCGTCAAGAATCTCTATTAAACGTGGAAGTCCTAAAGTAATTTGCACTTGCGCGACACCTGCATGATGAAATACATTAAGAATCATTTGTGTTGAGGACTCGCCAAAAGATTGCGCTGTTATAACTCCCACTGCTTCTCCAGGAACAATTTTATCTTCTTTAAGATGCAATTTTGAGACATCTTTTCCGTCTTCTCCATAAACAAATTGAACTATATTCTCTGAAGCATCTCTGACAGTTCCGTCATATTCTACTTTTAAGTCCTGAAGAGCACTTACAAGACGCCTGTATAAATAACCTGATTTTGGGGTTCTCAATGCTGTATCCATTAAGCTGTCTCTTCCAGTTATAGCTCCAAAGAAAAATTCTGTTGGTTTGAGACCTTCAAAGAAGGATGACTTTATAAAACCGTGCGCTTCTGGACCTATATCTCCTTGCTTAAATAATGATAAAGTCCTGTTTGTATATCCGAAATTTATTCTTTTGTTCCAAAGAGACTGCTGGCCAACGCAACATCCTATTTGCGTTATATTAAGCATGTTTCCTCCTGCTCCTGAATTAATCATCTTGCTTACATTGCTCTCTGAAGGGAAATTTGATTGAACAATCTTACCGATATCTGTTCTTACTTCATTTAATATATGGGTTATTTTAATCTCTCTTGTTTCTTCTAATGTTTTTCCAGGAATAGGAACAAAATCATTTGATTTATAGTCTTCAACAATCTTGTATGCTTTCTTTTCTGCTTCTGTTAAAACTTCATCTGTAAGATGTTTTATTTTTTCTGAGACATTTAAATCACGCACAGAAATAGAATATCCTTTTCTTGACAAATATACTGCTCCCAAAATAAATGCTTTGTTTATTGCATCAATGGCTGCATCTCTGCCAAAATCCCTATCTATAGTTTTAATCATTTCTCCTTCTTCGGACGCAAAAGAATTCGTTCCAGTTATTTCTTCAGGAATCTTAATGTTTGAGCCTTTTGGAATAATTTGCGCAAATACGTCCCTTCCAGATATTTCTTTTGACTTTAAAGAATTTATTACATTTGCAGAGAATAGAATAGAATCAACCTCGCTTTTTTGCAGTTTATCTTTGCTTAAAAGATAAGCCCCTGTAATTGAATCAGCGATAGTTCCTATTAAATTCATATTATTTTTTGCAGATATCATATTTTGACTTACTTCAAGAAGAATTTTTGCTTCGGACCTTGCCTCTTCGGTTTGAGGACTATGTATATTCATTTCATCACCATCATAATCTGCGTTATAAGGAAATGCAACCGCTGGGTGAAGCCTAAATGTTCTATTTGGAAACACTCTTACATAATGCGCCATTAAACTCTGCTTGTGCAGACTAGGATGCCTATTAAATAAAACTATATCTCCTTCTCTTAAATGCCTCTCTATTTTATATCCTTCCTGAATTTCTGCGCAAATTTCATCTTTTAAGTCTTCTGTTATTCTTTTTCTTTTTCCATCTTTCCTAACTACATAATTTGCCCCTGGATATTCTGCTCCTTTTTTTATGAGACTTTTCATAAATTCAATATTTTTTGAAGTTACTGTTTCTGCGACTGTTATTATTTTTGCAATCTCAAATGGAACTCCTACTTCGTTTATTTTTATGAATGGATCTGGAGATACAACAGTTCTTGCAGAAAAATTAACTCTTTTTCCAGCAAGATTATACCTCATTCTTCCTTCTTTTCCTTTTATTCTTTCAGTTATTGTCTTTAATGGCTGTCCTGATCTGTGCCTTGCAGGAGGAATCCTTGAAATATTATTGTCAAAAAAAGTTGTAATGTGATATTGGAGCAGGTCCCACAAATCTTCTATAATAACTTCTGGTGCTCCCGCATTAAGGTTTTCCCATAATCTTTGGTTTGATCTAATAATGTCTGAAAGCTTGTGTGTCAAGTCATCTTCACTTCTTTCTCCATTATCTAAGGTAATTGAAGGCCTTACAGTAACTGAAGGCACTAGGAGAAGAGAAATAATAGCCCATTCTGGCCTGCATGTTTTTGGATTTATCCCTATTTTTTTAATCTCTTCATCTTTAATACTTACAAGTCTTTCTCTCACTTCAATTTGATTAATTCTCTTTTTTCCTAACATGAATGTGCTGGGTTTTTCAAGCTTGATTTTTTCTATTTGTTCAGAGCAATGAGGGCATTTCTTTGCATCTCTTGCTTTTTTCGCTCTTCCTGAAATGCTCAGCTCTTTCTGCTTTTCATCGCTTAAAGTAAGCTTTCCACACTTTGGACAAAAGCTTCTAAGACATAATTCTATTATTGGAATATATTTAATATGAAATACTGGTCTTGCAAGCTCTATTGAGCCAGGATGTCCTGAGCATTCTTTGACTCTTTTTCCGCAAGTTCTGCATCTTACACCTGGGTCTATTGCTCCAAGACGAAGATCCATAAGACCTCCATCAACTGGAAAACCGTCAATATCATATAATTCAGGAGTTACAATTTTTGCTGTACTCATCTTCTTTATTTTTTCAACATTAAGCAGGCTAAATCTCAATGCTCTTACCTGCTTTCTAAAATATTGTTCTTTCATTATTTTTATTGCTCGTATTTATTTTTTAATTCAAAGTTTGTATGAATGCCTAGCCCAAGAAGCTCATCTATAAGTAGCTTAAACGCGTATGAAATTTCAATAGACTCTGATTCTACTGAACCGCAAATGTTACATACTATTTTGTTTCTTATTATATCTTCATAAATCATATTTCCGCATTCCTGGCATATAAAAACTATTGTTTTATCTGAATCGTATCTTTCTTTAAGAAGAAGAGAAGCTCCATGGCCCGCAAGTGCTTGCTGCTCCATTTCTCCAAGACGAAGAGCTCCTCCTCTAGCACGCCCTTCAATTGGCTGTCTTGTTAATAGTGTGACTTTTCCAGATGCTCTTGCATGCATCTTATTTTTTACCATTTGCTTTAGTTTAAGATAGTACATATTTCCTATGTATATCTTAGCCTCCATCATCTTTCCTGTTACTCCATGATACATTGTTTCCTTTCCCTCATAGTCAAAACCAAATTCTTCAAGCTGTTTCTCAAGCTCATCCATATTCTGCCCTGTGAAAGAAGTTCCGTCTATAATTTTTCCAGTTAATGCCCCAACTTTTCCTGCAAATATTTCCATTAAATAGCCGACAGTCATACGCGAAGGAATGCTTTGTGGATTGAAAATTAAATCTGGTTGAATACCTCTGGAGCTAAATGGTACGTCAAGAGCATTTGCAATAAGCCCTACTACTCCTTTTTGTCCATGAGGATTAGAGAATTTGTCTCCTGGCTCTGGAAGTCTTAAGTCTCTTGTCCTGACTTGCGCTATCTTATTTCCTTCCTGATCAACTGTAATAAACACTGAATCTACAATTCCTCTTTCTTCCTGCCTGATTGCGACGCTTCCTTCTTTCTTTGATTGAATTCCTATGTCTTTTGCTTCGCTTAGAAATTTTGGAGGAGTTGTTTTTCCTATTAAAACTTCTCCTTCACCCATATAGGCTTCTGGATATGAAATTCCGTCGTCTTCTAAAAATCTATATGAACTTTCAGTCCTATATCCTGAAACATCTTTTTCAGGAATAGTAATCTCATCTGATAATCCTCCGGTATATTGCAATTCTGTTGCTGAATACGGCCTGAAAAAAGTGCTTCTCCCCATTCCCCTATCAACACTTGCTTGATTTAAAACAACTGCATCCTCCATATTATACCCGTCAAAAGGCATTATTGCAACTACAATGTTTTGCCCAGCAGGATAAATGTCAAGTGTATCGTAAATAAAACTTCTTACTATCGGCTTTTGTGGGTAGTGAAGTATTGACACATCAGTATCAAGACGCACCAAATAATTTGTAGCATATATTCCAAGACTTTGCTTAAGGGTTTTTCCTCCTTTGATAAGGCGGGAGCCAGGATCATGATTTGCAAATGGTACAAGAGCAGTAACAAGCCCAAATATATCAATTGGGTGAATTTCCAAATGTGTGTGTTCATTTGTAAGTTCTTCTTTTTTTATTGCCACTAAAGCGTTTTCCTCTTCTGCTGAATCAAGATATTCTATTATTCCTTCTTTCACAAGGTCAGTCCATTTTATCTTGTTATTTTCAAGAAGAAGAAAGTGCTCGTCTTTTAATTTGCTTGCTCCTTCTTCAACTACTATAAGCGGCCTTAAAACTCTTCCAACTTCAGTCAACATTGTAATTTGGTCAACAGAATAATCATACCTTATACTAAGTTCTTGAGGAAAACGGCCTGCTCTTCTTGCTTTTTTTACCTTTAATATAAAATCATATTGGTCTTCAACAAATCCTATAAATTTTCCATTAAAAAATACATCTTTGCCAGACTCCTTATTCAAACCAAATTCTTCAAGTTCTTTCATGACTGATTCCTCTTGATATTTTGCAATAGTTGATATTCTGCTCAAAATTGACAAGTTCTTCCTTAAACCTATTTCAGTTCCTTCAGGAGTTTCTGTCGGGCAAAATCTACCGTAATGAGTTGGATGCAATGTTCTTGCCATGAAATTTTCTTGCTCTCCTGGAAGCATGCTAGATACTTTTTGAAGTTGTGAAAGCATAGCTAAGTAATTTGTCTTATCCATGTTTTGAGTTACTCCAGAACGCTCCCCTATCCAACTGCCTGTGCCAATTGCACTCTCAATTCTTTGAGTGAAAAGAGTTGATTTTGCAATTGTCTTGATTGAATAAAATTTTTTTCTCTTTGCAACTTTCTGAAGTGAATATTGTATATCTCTTATAAGAATTCCAAGATTCACCCTGAAAAGGTCTGCCATTAAGTCTCCTGACAGCTTTATTCTCTTGTTAGCATAGTGGTCTTTATCTGTTCTTATTTTATCATTTTCCTTTGCTTTCGAATAAAGCTTTATTAGCTTGCTAAATGTAATTGCCTTTTCTAACCTTGAAGATTTTCCCAGGCCAATGTGCGGAAGGAAAAAGGAATCGATTTTTTGCTTTACTCTATCTAAAATTTCTTTTTTAGTTCCTTGTATTCCTGATTTCTCTGCTATGTGCATCATAGCATCTTCTGTACTTTGTATTGACGAATATTCATAAAGATTTACAATAAGACAATCGTTTTCATGATGTATATTCTTTGCTATCTCTGATTCTTTTATTAAACCTAGTGCTTTTAATATTACGATTGCAGGAATATTCTTTAATCTGCTGAAAGTAACTTCAAGAATGCCTTCGTTTGTCTCAGATATTGTAGTAGGAATTCTATAAGATCCCTTTTGAGAGAAAAGACGAAGAGTTAAACCAAGTCTTCCTTCCTCAATAAATGGCTGATTTGCCGCAAGATCCTCATTAATTACCATTACTCTTTCATTTCCATTTACTATGAAATATCCTCCTTGATCTAAAGGATCCATATAATTTTCTATGAGTTCTTCTTTGCTCATGTTGCAAACATTGCAACCAACACTTTTTACCATGATTGGAATTCTCCCTATTTCTACTTCTGAGCTGTCTGTTTGTCCTGCGTATTTTGCAACAAGTTCAACATAAATAGGAGCTGAATAAGTTAGGTTTCTAAGCCGCGCTATTGGTGGGGTTACTAAACTACTGCTTCCATCAGATTCAATAATATTCGGCTTCTCAATTCTAACTTTGCCAAGAACTATATCTACTTCTTCTTTATTTATGCTTTCATTTATATCATTAATAATGCTTTGTATCTTATTAGTTAAAAAATCGTTGAATGAAAGAAGATTTGACTCTACAAGAGAATGCTGTTCAAGATATTTCTCTACTAAAATATTTCTACGATCTTTTTTCATGCTATTACCCTATAATAAATGTAAGTTTTGTCATCATCTTTTCTTTCTATTTTAATTATTTCTCCTATTTGACATCCTTGAGGAACTCCGGGATCTGTGGAGCGTATTTTTGGCAATTGTGAAACAGAAATATTGTATTTTTCTAACAACTCTTTTGCTTCATTCGGATTTAATTTAATATGTTTGGGCTTTAGTATGTGCATGGAAAATATGAAATTAGACAGGTATTCCTAGGAAAATTTAGGAGTAGAAGTCTTTTAAAAACTATAAAACTAGCCTTTTAAATCTTTCGTATAATCCTGATTTTTGATTCTGTGTAAAAATGGCCTCGAGGGGATTTGAACCCCCGACACCTGGCTTAAAAGGCCAGTACTCTAACCGGGCTGAGCTACGAGGCCCTATTTCAAAAAAGAAAGATGTTATTTAAACCTTAGTCTGCAAAGCTTTCCTCTGCAAATTCTATTATTGCCTCTTTATCTATTGTTCCTATGGAGGAATTTACAACTTCTCCTTTTTTAAAAGAAAGAAGAGTCGGAATACTTCTTATTTCAAATTTTTGCACAATATCATTATTCTCTTCCACATTAATTTTCCCAAATTTTACTTTTCCATTGAGCTCTTTTGATGCTTCTTCAAGGTATGGAGCCATTATCTTGCAAGGTCCGCACCATTCAGCCCAGAAATCAACTATCCAGCTACTTTTTTTTATAGAACTATCAAAATTCTTTTCATTCAGCTCAACAATATTTTTAGACATTTTTCAAGCCTCTTTTTAATTTATCTTTTCTTGTAAAATGGCTTAATAAATGTTTCGCAATGATTTTTATCGTCGGGAAGATAAAGTAAATATTTAATAATTAATGACTTCTTGCTAATTAATGAATAAGCAATCATTATTGGAATCTCTTAAAGCGCGAGGTTTCTCAGTTTTAATTATTAAAGCATTTGAAAAAGTAAAAAGAGATGATTCCATTCCAGAAAATGCTAAGGCATATGCCTATCGTGATACTGCTCTTTCTATAGGGGAAGGACAGACAATTTCCCAGCCATACACAATTGCTTTTATGCTCTCTTTACTTGAGCTGGATAAAATAAAAAACAAAAAATGTAATATTTTAGAAATTGGCTCTGGAAGCGGATATGTTCTTGCTTTATTATCAGAAATGCATAAAAAAGCAGAGATTTACGGCCTTGAAATTAAAAGCTCACTTGTAGAAAGCTCAAAAAAATTATTAGAAAAAAATAAAAAAATTCACATTATTAACAAATCCGGATTTTTAGGATTTCCAGAAAAAGCTCCTTATGATAGAATATTAATAAGTGCATCTGCACAAGATTTAGAGATTCTAAATCCAATAATAAAACAATTATCATCTAATGGAATTTTAGTTTCTTCTGTTCAAAATTCAATTTTCCAGATAAAAAAGTATAAAGAAAAAATTAGGGTAAAAGAGCATCCTGGCTTTGTTTTCGTGCCCTTAGTAAAAAATAACTCTTGATGCTATACTTATTCTCCGCATCCGCTTCTTGATATCTGCCTGCAGGATGGGCAATACACTGCGCAGTTGCCTGTGCGTTTTGCAGCTCCTCCGCAAAATTGACAAATTAATCCTTCATCTCCAAAATTGCTGATGCTTGTCTGCTCTTCAGTAAATAATGCTAAATTAACTTTTTCATCCTGCACAATACTTGGAATCTCTAAATTAATATTTTTGACTCCTGTACTAAAATTATTAAGCATGTATTGGGCTACATAATCTACAATTGAAGACGCTGTTCTTATTATTGGCTTATTTTCATCAAGAACGCCTCCAGTGCTATTTTTCACGAAGCCAGATGGTTCAAACTTCTGATGCCTAAACTTCTGAAATAGAATTTCTACTGGAATTCCATATTGCAGATTTAATGAAATTGATGTTGCAAAAGCATCTACCAATCCATTTATAGTTGAACCAACTTTATGCATTGTAATAAAAATTTCTCCTGGTTTTCCATCATCATAAAATCCAATTGTTAAATATCCTTCATGTCCTGAAATATCAAACTTGTGTATTGTTGATTTGCGAGTTTGAGGCAGTCTTTTTCTTTCTTGTACTTTTATAGTTTCTACTGCTGGTGTTTTCTTCTTCACAATTTCCTCTTCTGTCTTTTGAGTATTAAGAGGCTGGCTTCTCTTGCTGTTTTCCCGATAAATTGCCACTGCTTTCAAACCTTGTTCCCAAGAATAAATATAAGCATCTATAATCTCGTCTACAGTAGATTGTTCAGGCATGTTTATGGTTTTACTTATTGCTCCTGAAATAAATGGCTGGCATACAGACATCATCTTTATATGCCCTTTATAATTAATTGCGCGCTTTCCCTTTGCCGGCTTAAAAGCACAATCAAAAACTGCTAAATCCTCCTCTCTCAGCCAAGGAGCCCCTTCAATCATGTCATTTTTATCAATGTATTCTATTATTTCTCTTTTCTGGTTTTCTGAATATCCTAGTGTGCTTAGTGCTGATGGCATACTCTTATTTACAATTTTCAGCATTCCTCCTCCTGAAAGAACCTTATATTTTACAAGCGCAATATCCGGCTCAATTCCAGTAGTATCGCAATCAAGCATGAATGCAATTGTTCCTGTAGGGGCAATTACAGTTACTTGCGCATTTCTATACCCGTATCTTTCTCCTAATTCAAGAGCATCTGCCCAGCAATCCCATGCCTCATTAACTAAATGCTTCAAATTAGAAGGCATTTTTAATACATTAATTTTTTTTACATTTTCTTTGTGCATTCTGATAACTTCAAGCATTGGCTCTTTATTTTTTTCAAATTCTTCGAATGGCCCCATGTGGGCTGCTAATTCAGCGCTGGTTTTATAAGCTTCTCCACACATAATTGCAGTAATTGCTGCTGCTACTGCTCTGCCTTCATCAGAATCATAGGGTAATCCTAAACTCATAAGCATAGCACCCAGATTAGCATATCCAAGACCAAGTGTCCTAAAAATATGGGATCTTTCAGCAATCAATGAGGTTGGATAGCTTGCACCATCCACAATAATGTCCATTGCAATAATAAATTTTTTTACAACTTCCTTAAATTTCTCAACATCAAATGTTCCTTCAGGGGTCAGGAATTTAATCAAATTAATTGAAGCTAAATTGCAGGCTGTATCATCAAGGTATAGGTATTCTGAGCACGGATTAGTTGCATTAATTCTCCCTGAATTTTTTGAGGTATTATATTTCTGAATAATTGTATCGCATTGAATTCCAGGATCTCCGCATATCCAAGTTCCTTCTGAAATTGCCATTAAAATATCTCTTGCTTTAAATGTTTCATGGAGTTTTCCTGTTGATACAAGTTTAGTCTGCCATTCTCCATTATTTTTGACTAATTCCATAAATTCATCTGGGACTCTTACACTCATATTGCAATTTTGGAAATAGACTGAACCATAAGCCTCGCCATTCATCCCTCCGCCATATCCTTTTTCAATTAATGCCCATGCTTTTTTCTCTTCATTCTGTTTTGAATTAATAAATTCCATTATATCGGGATGATCAACATTAAGAATTTCCATTTTTGCAGCTCTTCTTGTCTTCCCTCCTGACTTTATTATATTGGCGTAAGCATCATACCCCCTCATAAAAGATACTGGGCCTGAAGCTTTTCCTCCTCCGGTAATTTTTTCCTTTGAACTTCTCAAAGTGGACCTATTTGTTCCTGTACCTGAGCCTGCCTTAAATAAATTTGCCTCTGCAACTTGCACTCTCATAATTGATTCCATATTATCTTCAATGCTTAAAATAAAACATGCAGAGCACTGCGGTCTGTCATCACTTTTATGAGCCTGCACAACTTTTCCTCCTGCAAAATCCCATTTATATGGGGAAACTCCTCCTGCTTCTTTAGTATATTCATTAATTCCTACGTTAAACCAAACTGGAGAATTAAAAACACAGATTTGGTTTAAACAAAGAGCAGCTATTTCATCCCTTAGAATTTTTGCCTGTTCAGTATTAAAATAACCCTGCATTATTGCCTGTCTTTCAAAAAATCTTGATATTCTACCAACTAGCATCTCAATAGAATTTTCTCTCTCCCCTTTTGCCTGATCTCCCCAAAAATACTTACTTGCCACTACTTTAATTGCTAAAGAACTCCAAAAATCAGGCCTTTTTATGCTGGGCTGTGTAAAAATTACTTTCCCCATATCATCACTGACTTTTACATCTTCTGAAATCCATTTTATAGGATTTCCATAAATATCGAACTCAAAAACACTTTTTCCTTCATAACTGAAATACCTGTTAATATCAAATTTTCCAGATTCTAATAGTTTAAGCTTTTCAGGCGTCATTTCTTCACTAACTCCCTTATTTCTTTCTTGAAATCAGAAATATCTGTAAAATCTCTGTAAACTGAAGCAAATCTAATATACGCAACCTTATCTATTTTTTTAAGCTCGTTAGAAACAAGTTTTCCTATGTAAGATGTTTTCTGCTCTCCACCTCTTTTTCTAATCTTTTCCCCGATATTTATAATCATCTTATCTATTTTTTCAGCACTGATGGGCCTTTTTTCACAAGCCCTCATTATACCTCTTTTTATTTTTTCCCTATCGAAGTCTTCTCTTCTTCCGTCTTTCTTTACAATACGAAACACTACCTGTTCAACGTTTTCATATGTATTGAAACGCCTTTTGCACTTGAGACATTCCCTTCTTCTTTTTGTTATTTTACCAGCATCCCTTTTATCAATAACTTTTGAATCTGTGTTTTGGCAGTACGGACATAGCATTATTTTATCACAATATATTGTGTTTTTATCTTTTTTTAACACAACTTATTGTATTTGCAAGTAACTTAAATTATATCTATATTTAAACATTTCTATGATTAATTTTTTTCCGACGATACTTTATTGAAAAAAATATTCTTATTTATTAAGTGATAAAAATTTTAGACAGAAGAAAAGAATTATATAGTTCGTTTTTAACTATAATATATGCTGACAAAATTTAAAAGACATCAGCCAGTTAAAATTCTAAGAGATGCTGATACAGAATATGTAGAGTATTATGAAGACGAAAGGCCAATAAAAAAAGGAATGAAAGGAAAAATAAACATACTTCTTCCAAATGGAAAGTATCATGTAGAAATTCTTGATGAAAATGGCGAAGCTCTTGCATATGCGCCGTTTGATGAAGAAGATTTAGAAGCAATAGAGAATTAAAAAAATCTATGGGCAGACCATCTTTAATCCAATCAGGAAAAATAAGTTTAAGCTTTTCATTAAAAAATAAATAACTACTGCATAATTTTTCTCTGCTTTCATCTTCTCTTTTATCAAGCAGAGTAATTTCTTCTATCATTATATTTTTTCAATAAGGTTTATCCTTTTAAATTTATCGTGCTTTTAATTTCTCTAATTACATAATCAATATCTTTTTTTGAAATATTCTCATTTAAAGCAAATCTTAAGCTTTCTTTAATCTCTTTTTTAGATAAGCCGATGGATTTTAGAACTCTACTTTCAATATGCTGCTTGCTTAAACAAGCTGACTTCGTTGAACAATAAATGCCTTTTTGAGATAATAAAAAAACAAACTTTTCAGCATCAATTCCAGAAAAATAAACATTTATGTTGTTAAAAAGCCTTTTATCTTTTGAACCATTAATTTTTCCTTTGATTTTTTCAAGCTTTTCAATAAAATAATCTCTAATTTCCCTCATTTTATTCTTATTTACTTTTTTTGTAATTTCCAGGGCTTTTGCAAATCCTAAAATTCCTGAGACATTTTCAGTTCCTCCTCTTATTCCTTTCTCCTGCTTTCCCCCAAAAATTAAAGGCAAAACATCAACTCCTTCTCTTATAAAGAGAAAACCTGCCCCTTTAGGGCCTCCAATTTTGTGGGCTGATGCAGAAAGAAGGGAAATATTCATCCCTCCAACATCAATTCTTTCTCTTGCAAAACTTTGAACTGCATCAGTATGAAAAATAGCATTGTTCTCCTTGCATATCTTTCCTATCCTATTTAAATCCTGCAAAACACCTATTTCATTGTTTCCATGAATAATCGATACTAATAGAGTATTGCCATCAATTGCTTTTTCCAGCTCATTAATCTTTAAAATTCCTTCATTATTAACACTTATAATAACAACATCATACCCTTTTTTTCTTAATTCTAATGCTGGTTCAAAAACAGAGGAGTGCTCTATTGCTGAAATAATTATCTTTTTTTTCTTGGTTTTATTAGAATTTGCTACTCCGAACAATGCTAAATTATTTGATTCTGTTCCTCCTGATGTGAAAACAATTTCATAAGGTTTTGCCCCTATTTCTCTGGCAAATTTCTTTCTTGCATTGTTTATTGCAAATTGCGCTTTTTCTCCAAATTCATGTGAAGAACCAGGATTGCCGTATTCATCAAGAAAATATTTTTTCATTTCTTTAATTACTTCAGAATAAACTCTTGTTGTTGCTGAATTATCCAGATAAATTATCTTTTTCATCTTTAAAA
>JBBSYH010000001.1:0-2129 GCA_038045365.1 Nanobdellota archaeon | reverse complement strand
ATTAAGAAAAAATAATTTTTTTATCTAAAAGTCCTGACGTTTACTTTACAGCTCAGTAAAATCTGAATTGTAAAGATTTAAATAGATTTGTAATTGATTGTATATTATGGAAGAGAAAATGGAAAACTTACAGGAATTAAAAGAAGAAAATCTTGAATTAAAGAAGGCCGTAGTTTTTTTAATGAATAGGGCATTAATCAATAAATTATCAAGAGCGCTTGAGAGAATTAATAGTGGAGAATATGCTTCTGAAAAAGAATTTTTTAAATATTCTCCTCAAGAAGACGCTTAATCTTCTCCAAAGAAAGGTTTCTTAGATATTTATCTTGTTCATCTTTATGTTCAACAGCTAAAACTAACACCTTAACTTCAAATTCTTGAATAACATAATAAATTCTATACATTCTTAAATGTAATTCATATAAATTAGGGAAAAATTTTAATGGTTTGCCAATTTCTTTAGGATTTTCTTTTAGTCTTTTAAGTTTCTTATCTCCTTCCATTTGTAAAGAGTTATCTAACTTTCTATAATCTCTAACAAATTGCTTGTCAAATAATAAAGTATAATATCTTTCAGTCATTTTATCCTCTCAAAATATAAAAAACTATTCTTTTTAAATATTATTATTAATTTTCCTTTTTCTTAGATATTTTAATCACCTTTATAAGACTGAGAAGCAGGAACTATATATTTATATATTAATTCGTGAGATTAACATTAATGGAAAAGATACATACAATATTGTTTTATAAATATGTTAATATTGAAGATGCTTCTGTTTTTAGGAGAAAACATCTGAAATTCTGCAAAAATCTTGGAATAAAAGGAAGAATTTTATTAGCTAGTGAAGGTATTAATGGTTCTGTTGCGGGCACAAAAGAGCAAATTGATATCTATAAAGAAGAAATAAGAAGAGATACTAAGTTTTCCGATATTATTTTCAAAGAAGAAACAGGAATATGCCTGCCTTTTAAGAAAATGGCAATTAAAATTAAAAAAGAAATTGTGAATTTTGGGCAAAATATTGATCTATGCAAGTCAGGAAAACATATCTCAGCAGAAGATTTTTTGGATTTTTATAAAGATAATGAAAATGTAATAATTCTGGATGTAAGAAATGATTATGAGTCAAGAGTGGGCAAATTTAAGAATGCAATAACTTCGGAAATAAAAAACTTTAGGGAATTTCCGAAATTTGCAGAGACACTATATGATAAAAAGGAAAAGAAGATTGTAATGTATTGCACTGGAGGAATAAGATGTGAAAAAGCCTCTGCTTATTTGATTCAACAAGGATTTAAAGATGTCAACCAGCTTGATGGAGGCATCTTAACTTTTGGAAAGAAATTTCCAGATACAATATGGGAAGGAAAATGCTTTGTTTTTGACAAGAGAATTATATCAAAAATTAATTCTGGAGAAAGTACAATTACAAAATGTGAAATCTGTCATATACTCTGTGATTTATATAAGAATTGTGCAAATAAAGAATGCGATAAATTTGCTTCTTTATGTATTGAATGTGAAAAAAGATTTGGGGGATGCTGTTCTGAAAAATGCTTTAATTCCCCTATTAAAATGATACTTTAGGAAGAGCCCTTTCTTCTGCAGGGATTTTGAAAATTTCCTTTTCTTTCTTGTTATATAGATTTGCGAAAATTACTCCTGGGAAAGTTTCAACTGAATTATTGTAGCTTTGTATTGAATCAGTATAATATTGCCTGGAATATGCTACTTTATCTTCTATTGCTGCAAGTTCCTGCTGTAAATGCAAGAAATTTTCATTTGCCCTTAGTTGAGGATAGTTTTCAGCAATTGCAAAAATTGAGCGCAGGGCTGCCTGCAGTTCTGCTCCTGCCTTTGCCTTTTCAGGAATAGATTTTGCAGAAACAAGATGTTTTCTTGCCTCTGTCACATCTTTCATAATGGTTTTTTCATGTTTCATGTATCCTTTAACAGATTCAAGAAGATTAGGAACTAAGTCTGCTCTTTTCTTTAGTTGAACATCAATCTGAGAGAGAGAATTGTCAATTCTGTTTTCAAGAACTACAAAACGATTGTAATAAAAGATAAAACTAAGAATGACTAATATTACAAGAGATATTATTAACCAAAGCCACATCATACT